>JAAZLH010000078.1 GCA_012799415.1 Candidatus Epulonipiscium sp.
ATTCCTGTAGTGGTTGAAATGAATACACTCGTAGAATCGCAACTACCTAAATCTAAAGACCCTGAATTTTGGGCGGTATGGACGGGGGTCGAAAAGCGGAAAGTAAGCTGGGAAAAAATTTGTACAGATTGGCAACAACAAATAGAAAGTTAGTTTTTTCTGCCTTTGGTAAAATGTTACATCCACAGTAACAATGGTAACAAAGAAAGATTAGAATCAATTAGCTTAGCCAGTTAGAAAAGGGTAGTATGTCTTGGGAGGGCACTTTGATATGGAAGAACTGATGCGTATTGCTTTAGCTTTGTTATTTACTTTAGCGCTTTTTGTTAGTGTTGAGCAATTAATAAAGATCTTAGGCGATTTCGCAACGCTAGTTCTCATTGTGCCGATATGGATATTCAAAATGATCGGCGGTGTTGAAATATTTCATGGGAATATCAATCTGATTCTATTGTTGTTTTCACTGAAGATCTTTGTTATTTATGCTGTATCAGCGTTCCAGTTAATTGATAGTGCGAGTAATGATGGAAAAGATGGTTTTGCTTTATGGCGTATTGGAGTTATCATTTTATCTAATATTGTTTCTTTCGCGGTCATTTATTTTATATTGTACGACGTTAATGGTAGTACCTCTTTTATCGGAAGTATAGGAGATACTTTTATTGAACGTCTAATTTCTTTTCTGTTTTTCAGTTTGGTAACCTTCTCTACCGTCGGATACGGCGATATTCACCCCGTTGGAAATTATGCAAGGGTTGTTGTGGCTCTACAGATAATTTCTGCTTTTATAATGGTGGTTTATGCAATTTCTTCTTATTCGGTCTTTAGGCAAATATTCGCAAAGGATGGGGATCCTTCAGTAAATAATCACCAGTCTGGTGAAGTTGAAGATACTGATGATTTGGACTCGGCAAAAAGTTCGATAGGTCGGAATTAACTGGTCATATACTAGATTTAAGAGGAGTGGATATTTCACGAATCTATATATTTTAGGAAATGGTTTTGATAAGTATCATGGCCTCATGACCGGTTACTGTGATTACGCTGGTTTTTTAGCTAACAAGTACCCTTGTGCTTTTCGTAAATTTGAGCGTTTTGAGTACATTGGCTTGGACAGGTCACTTAGCGAGCCGAAAAATTTCGAATGCAGTGACTCCGCTGAAGAGTTATCATATAGATGGCGTGACGTAGAGACCGCTCTGGCAATAGACTACGATACTCTGGTTGAGGATTGTCTAGCATATTATTATCCTGATCCCATGTCGGATCGTAGCTCCACTTGGCATAACTTTGCAATAGAAATAGATTTACAGACGAGCTTTGTTGAAAATTTCACCGGTAAGTATTTTCAGGAGTGATTGATTAGCCAAATTAATAATGTAGCACCAAAGAAAAATTTAGACTTAAGCCCAAGAGATTTATATATAACTTTTAATTACACTAATTTGCTACAGGAAATCTATCAGATTCCTGAGGAAAATATACTTCATGTACATGGTTCATTGAAGCAAGAAGGAGAGATGCAGAGGTCAAGGGCATCAAAAGCTAAAGGTATAGTTTTCCCGCAACAGAGCAGTATTCAGTTTGGCTCTTTGTATAATGATCCCAAGCAGATCGAAGATGAATTAGTAAAGGGATATGGTAGAGATGATTGTTTTGGCGCATCAATAGAACCGGGAATCAATAAGCTAATTAATTATTGTGAAGCATCATTTAAGGACTTAAAATCTAATTATGACGTACTGAAGCAATTTATATCTAAGAAAGGCATTTCTAACGTAACCATTATTTGGCATCCTATAATGCGAATTGATAATTCTTATTACGAGGATGTAATAGTTCCTGCCTTAAAAAATTGTGTCTGGACATTTTATTATTATAAGAATGATAATGACGCAAGAAAATTCATAGAAGCATTCGGTATCTTTAAGTATGAAATGAAGAAATTGCCTTAGCATAAAGAATAACAATCGTTTGCCAAGAAAAAAGGAGCGTTTGTCTTGCAGTCACTGCAAGAATACATATGTTGGGCTAGCGTTGTAATAACTTGAATTTTGTACGTCTTGGCAGAGGTAAACGGGGATATTTGTTCATAAAGGATTCTGCCCCAAACTCCGTAGAAATTGAAAAAGACAGCTCCAAATAATTCTGATAGAATGAATTTGACAAAAACACCACTATCAGGTAATCAAAAGGAGCTGTCACAATGAAAGTATATCAAGAAA
>JAAZLH010000079.1 GCA_012799415.1 Candidatus Epulonipiscium sp.
CCATCTTTGTTATATGTGTAGTAAATCTCTCCACTATCACTTCTACAGACCATCATCCTATCAGGCATTAAAGGATAAAGAGCCAAAACTCTCCCTCTACCATCTCTAATAATCTGGGCATATGCATTTCCCCAAAGCAAAAGATGACCCATAAGTGTTTCTCTAAACACAAATGAAGTCATCTCTGGATTTGGTTCATCATGAAGTAGATAATATAACGGATGGTCTATTGCCTTTTCCTTTCCCTTATCAGTTCTTTTATATGTGTGTAATGGGAGTGAAGCTGTGGTTTCAGCTAGAATTCTAACACAAGCATAAACTGCTGTAGTCTGCATGGCTGTTCTTTCATTAACTACCTTTCCACTAGAAGTGGTGCCAAAGAAGAAGTTATATGCACTCTGCCACATACTATTTTGTGGATCTGCTCTAGATTTAAAAAGCTTTGATAATATTGGTATTTGCAAATTTTATCACCTCCTAGAATTGGGCATAGAAAAAAGCCACTCCATTACTGAAGTAGCTTAGCTTTATGTAACGAAAGCCGCTATATTTCGGCTTTCTTTTTTAGATAGTACGAGCAATTGCTCTTTTTTAGATATCATTGATGCTTTAATATACTATATTCAAACTCATATAGAAAGATTACAATTTAACATGACTTTTCGAATAACGAAAACCACCTAAAAGGTGGCTTTCTTTTTTAGATATTACGAGCAAAACGCTCTTTTTTAGATATCATCTTTGTATATAAAATGATATCATTGTTATTATTACCTGTCAATAGGAAATAATACATTTTTAAAAATTCCAGTCTTTCTTCATTGCATTAAATATTTCTTTCATCTTTTTAGATCTAATACTGCCCATAGGCGAATCCATGTCTACACGATATATACTTATTGGAGTAATTCTAGTAATATTAGTATATCTATCTCTCGGTGGTAAATTAAAAACCACATCTATTACCACTTCTGTTGATTTCGGATTTTCCAGCGTTCCTGAAGTAAGTGGAGCTACTATTAATGCTTCCCCAAGATCTTTTAATATAATAGCTGGATGCTTTCCACCAAATTCACAACCTATGTTAAACCCAAATTCAATCCAAACAACATTTCCCCTTAAAAAGACCAAATTATGCAATAAATCTTCTGCGTCATTGGCATCTATAGTTGTAGTGTTTCTAAGATATTTTTTACCGTCAGTTGATTTGTTGTAGTACTTATTTATTTTAGCTTGTATGGTTGAATTATTTTTGCCAAAAGCAAAACTCGTTATTTTCTTTGGAAAAATCTTGTCTGGAATTACAAGTTGTGATTTTTCTATGTCGAACAATTTCGATTGTCTGCTTATCCATTCTAGATACAAACCACTTCTCTTTTCTTCTATTTTATTACCATTTTGGGTACGTTCTACAATGTTGATTAAGGATTTAGTTGCATTAAAATGTCTTGAATACATTCTCCCCACCCCCCTCTTTTTAACAGTTTCTCAAATAATTATACATTAAATAAATGTATCGTTCAATATGAAGAAACTTAAAATACTAATATTCCTCTGTCATCATAAACACTTCCACCACTACCTTCATTCCTAATTGCTCTATCGAGTGCCATAATTAAAGCCACAGCACCATCTATCTTTTCAGTGGATTTCTCTTTATCAGGCTTTATATTTCCAGCTGGGTCAGTTCTTACATAAATATTATCCATCATCCAAGTTAAGGCTGGATGTCCTCCATGGGCTATTTTCTTTTCCAGTGTTAACTTCATCAATTCTTTTGTAGGTGGACTCATATCCTTAAATCCCTGTCCAAAGGGAACTACTGTAAATCCCAATCCTTCTAGGTTTTGTACCATTTGCACTGCTCCCCACCTATCAAAGGCAATCTCCCTTATATTGTAGTTCATTCCCAGTTCCTCAATAAATCTTTCTATAAAACCATAGTGTATAACATTTCCCTCTGTAGTTTGAAGATAGCCTTGTTGTTCCCAAATATCATAAGGAACATGGTCCCTTCTAACTCTTAAATCTAAGTTCTCCTCTGGTATCCAAAAGTGTGGAAGTACATAATATTTATCATCATCTGGTATGGGCGGAAAAACTAAAACAAAAGCTGTTATATCAATGGAACTTGAAAGGTCAAGACCGCCATAGCATTCTCTACCTTTTAGTTTTTCAGGGTCAACTTCGAATGAACACTTCTCCCAAACATCCATAGGCATCCATCTTACTGATTGCTTCACCCATTGATTAAGTCTAAGTTGTCTAAAAATATTCTCTTCAGCTGGATTTTCCTTTGCACTTATATAAGCTGCTCTTACTTTTTCTATATCAATGGTATGGTCCAAGGATGGATTAGATTTATACCAGTTTGTCTCATCTGTCCAATCATCACTATCTTCAATTCCATAAATAACAGGGTAGAAGGTAGGATCATGTTTTTTACCTCTTAATATATCATCTGCTTTTTGGTGAACTTCCCAGCAGATAGAATGCCTATCAGTACCAGCTGTAGTAATTAAAAAGAAAAGTGGTTGCTTTCTCGCATCTCCACTTCCTTTGGTCATTACATCATAAAGTTGTCTATTGGGCTGGGCATGTAGTTCATCAAAGACTACTCCATGAACATTAAGTCCATGCTTGGTATAAGCTTCAGCAGATAGAACCTGATAGAAACTAGCTGTAGGCATATACACCAATCTCTTTTGAGATAGAATTGGTTTTATTCTTTTCTTTAAAGCAGGACATTGATCTACCATATCTACTGCTACATCAAATACAATAGATGCCTGTTGTCTATCAGCTGCACATCCATAAACTTCAG
>JAAZLH010000080.1 GCA_012799415.1 Candidatus Epulonipiscium sp.
ATGTCGATGTGAGGTTGATGAAGGCACGATGGGGGTCTGCCCTGACGGATAAAAAGATGATACTTCTAAATGCTGAGCTTATTAAGGCTCCAAAATACTGTATCGACTATGTGGTTCTTCATGAACTCATTCATTTTAAATATAACGATCATAGTGAAAAGTTTTATCAAATGCTTTATTCTTTGATGCCAGATTGGGAGAAAAGAAAAGCCATACTAGATGAAGAAATAGTGAAGGAATTATAAATCGAACTACTCGGTAAAACAACAAGATTAATACATCAGAAGGCAGTTCTATAGCAAAATGGGACTGCCTTTTTTATATAAAAAATTAACAATAGAAGGGATCTGATTTATATGTCAAAAAAAAGAGTGTTTATTAGTTTTGCGATTGAGGATAAGAATTTAAGAGACTTTTTGGTAGGACAAGCAAGAAATGAAAACTCTCCATTTGAGTTTGTTGATATGTCCGTTAAAAAGCCTTGGGATTCTGCGTGGAAAACTAACTGTAGGACAAGGATTAAGGGTTGTGATGGAGTATTAGCCATTGTTACCAAAAACACGAAGAAAGCCGATGGACAGTTATGGGAAGTGAAATGTGCAAAAGAAGAAGGAATCCCACTTAGGGGAGTATGGGGATACAGGGATGAAAAACCTACAAGTATACCGAACGAACTTGAAGGTGTAAGAATAGTTAATTGGACATGGGATAACATTGCAAATTGGATTAAATCATTGTAAAAGGAAAGGAGAGCTCTAAGATGAGAAAGGCATTAGTTGTTGGTATTGATGATTATCCTTCTGCACCACTTCATGGATGTATAAATGATGCTACATCATTTGCTAGTATCATAGAGAATAACGGTGACGGTTCCCCAAATTTTGACGTTAGATTGTATACAGATGTTCCTACTAAGTCAAATCTAAAGGAAATGATCCATGAACTTTTTCAAGGTGAAAGTGATACAGCATTACTTTACTTTTCAGGACATGGTTATATAGATGATGTAGGTGGATATATTGTAACACCTGATATGCAACCACATGATGTTGGTGTTTCAATGGATGAAATACTTACTATAGCAAATAACTCAAGAGCAAAGGATAAAATCATAATATTGGATTGTTGTCATTCAGGGGCACTAGGTACTCCAAGAGTAAGTGGAGCTAATGCTACCCAAATTGCTGAGGGTGTTACTATTTTAACTGCAAGTAGAGATTATGAGTACTCTCTTGAGGTAAATGGGCAGGGCGTTTTTACAACGTTATTATTGGATGCTTTAAAAGGTGGGGCTGCCGATTTAAGAGGGCATATCACACCTGGAAGTATTTATGCTTATATTGATCAGGCTTTGGGTCCGTGGGATCAAAGACCAGTATTTAAAACTAACATTTCAAGATTTACATCATTACGAACAGTGATTCCACAAGTTCCGGTAACAACAATTAGAAACTTAGTAAAATATTTTCCGAGTCCAGAAGAAGAGTATAGATTAGATCCTTCTTTTGAAGATACCAATTCTCCCAATATAGAGCATAAAGTAATTGAGCCATATGCAAATGAAGAGAATGTATCTATTTTTAAAGAACTACAAAAACTCGAAGGAGTAGGCTTAGTAGTTCCGGTTGATGAAGAACATATGTACTTTGCTGCAATGAATTCAAAATCTTGTAAACTTACAGCTTTAGGCTATCATTACTGGAGGCTTGTAAAGGATAGAAGAATTTAATTAACTAATGAATATATATGGGGATTGGAAGTGAATATGTTGAAAAGGATTTTTATCTCTTATTCATGGGAAAGTGAAGAACATAAAAAGCTAGTGAACGATCTTGGTGAAAAACTTGAAAATGATGGATTAGAGGTTACTATTGACCAGTGGGATGTACGACCTGGTGATGAATTAGCTTTATACATGGAGAGGGCTATTAAAGAATCTGACTATGTATTGATTATATGCTCTGAGGGGTACAAAACAAAAGCTGATAACCGAATTGGTGGAAGTGGATATGAGGCAAAAATTATAACATCAAACATATTAGCAAATCAACATATTAAAAAATTCATTCCAATTTACGTTGGTGGGGAATGGGATAAAGTCGCTCCAGAATTTATTAAGGGGAATATGTATGTGGACTTAAGCCAACCAATAGGAAGTGCATCGTTTGAGCAGAATTACACAGATCTATTAACGACGCTATGCAATGTAACAATAAGAAAAAAGCAAAATGTTGATACTAGACTTCAACTTGCCAAAAGAATGGGAGTCAAAGCTGAAGAAATAGTATTTGAAGAAGAAAGTAAAGATGTAAAGATAGAAGGTATAATTACCGATGAGGTAACTATCCCAAGGAATGATGGAACTCCAGGATCTGCATTATATAGTGTTCCTTTCAAATTGAATAGGATTCCAGACTATACTTGGTCGAAAATTTTTGTACAATGTTGGAATAGACCTCCACGATTTACTTTGATGCACCGTCCAGGAATTGCAAGAGTTGTATCAAATAAAATAGTTTTAGACGGAACTACGATTGAAGAGGTAAAGAACTATCATAGGGATACGTTAATTTTGGCTGTGAAAGAGGCTAATAAGAAATATAATGAGTATATGCTCATGAAAGAACGAGAGGAAACTAATAGAATCCAAAAAGAACAACAACACTATTCAAACGTAATCAAACATGCTAACGAGATTGAATTTGACTAAGGGGTGATTAAATGGCTGTTCCGGGCTATCAAGAGTTTATGTATCCATTTCTACAAATGTTGAAAGATGGGAAAGAACATCGATTACAGGATCTCTATATTGAATTAGCAGAACACTTTAATTTAACTGAAGAAGAAGTTTCCCAGACATTACCAAGTGGTAAGCAAACCTTATTACATAATAGAGTTGGTTGGGCAAGAACTTATTTGAGTAAGGCGGGGCTAATTAAAGTTATAAGAAGAGCGGTTTTTTGTATTACTGAAGAAGGAATGAATGTAATAAATAATCCAAATGTTACTCGTATTGATAAGAAATTTTTAACTCGTTACCCGAGCTTTAATAAATTCATTAATAAGAATAATGAATCAACATTTGACAATGAAAAACCTAGTAATGAACAACAAACTCCCTTAGAAATCATTGATGAAAACTATAATATCCTTAAAAAGGAACTTCAGGATGCTATTTTGGAGAAGATATTAGAATGCTCACCAGCATTTTTTGAACGTTTAATTGTCCAATTATTAGTTTCGATGGGGTATGGCGGTTCTGTAAAGGATGCTGGTCAGGCTATTGGACGAACCGGAGACGAGGGTATAGATGGTATTATTAAAGAGGATGTCTTAGGATTAGAGATGATTTATTTACAAGCTAAAAGGTGGAAAAAAGATTCTACAGTTGGAAGACCAGAGATTCAAACATTTGTTGGTAGTCTTGTAGGAAAACAGGCGTCAAAAGGCATCTTCATCACAACTGCAGCATTTTCCAAGACCGCATATGATTATGCTAATTCAATAGACAAACGGGTAATATTGATTGATGGTCAACAATTAACTGATTTAATGTTTAAATACGATGTTGGAGTTACAAATGAAGAAATTTTTGTAACCAAAAGATTAGATAATGATTTTTTTGAGGAATAAAGAAGCCTTAGTCATATTTACTTATTGTCGATAAAGGAGCAATTTCTTAGACAAATTAAAGCAGGTAAATTTCATTTTTTCTGCTATAGGGTCTGTAAATTGGGGGACAGACCCCAGTTCTTCTGGTACAAAAATATGGGGTTGAGAAACCTGCTGTCGATGTAAGGTTGATGAAGGCACGATGGGGGTCTGCTCTGACAGATAAAAAGACTATACTTCTAAATGCTGAGCTTATTAAGGATCCAAAATACTGTATTGACTATGTGGTACTTCATGAACTTGTTCATTTCAAATACAACGATCATAGTGAAAAGTTTTTATCAGATGCTATATTCATTGATGCCGGATTGGGAGAAGAGAAAGGCGATACTAGATGAAGAAGTTGTAAAGGATTTATGAATTCAAAAATCAATTAACTAATCAGAAGGCAGCTTCCAACTTAAAGTAGAATCTGCCTTTCTGATTTTGAATAATAGACTTCCTTCATTCATTGATTACAAATCTAGTAAATTATGTTATATTAATTAAGTTAAGATTTTCAATTCTCACATTATATTAGGTCTTTATAAGTTAGTAGAGTGTATTGGAGTCTATCATTTATTTAGTAGATTAAAAATCTTTAAATGCAAGAAGGTGAAAATATGCCCCTCATAAAGAGAATGGTAGCATTAATCGAAAGAATGGCAAATAGATTAGATCAATCCGATTCTGACAAAACTGTAAAAATGTTAGATTGGACAATTAGAAAATTTAGAATACAAGTGAATGCACATCGACATAATAATAAAGTGATTTACAGAGGGGAAGTCTATTGGTGTAACTTAGGTGAAAATATAGGGAATGAAGAGAGTAAAAAAAGACCAGTCGTAAT
>JAAZLH010000081.1 GCA_012799415.1 Candidatus Epulonipiscium sp.
CAGTTATACCTTCTGCGAAACAGGCAGCTACAGCCAAAATAGGAAGTTCATCGATTAAGGTAGGTATAATATCACCTTCTATTATCGTTCCCTGTAAAGAAGAAGAGCCTATGACAAGATCTGCTACTGGTTCCCCTGATACATGACGAGGATTTAGAATTTCAATATTGGCTCCCATTTTTTGCAGAACTTGAATCACACCATTTCGTGTTGGATTGATGCCAACATGAGTAAGACGTAACTCGGACTGGGGTAAGATAGCACCTGCAACAAGGAAGAAGGCTGCAGAAGATATATCACCGGGAATAGATACTTTTTTCCCTATTAGCTGTTGAATGGGTTCTGAGGTAATGGTGAGTCCTTCTGTTTTAATTTTTCCACCAAAATAATTCATCATCAGCTCTGTATGGTCTCTTGATCTAGCTGGCTCTACAATGGTGGTTTGACCTTCAGCATATAAACTGCCAAGTAAGATGGCAGATTTTACTTGGGCACTGGCTACAGGAAGATCATAGTGAATGCCTTTTAGTTCTTTGCCTTGAATATGTAGAGGAGCATAATTGCCATCTTCTTTTCCACTAATGTCAGCCCCCATACGACGAAGGGGTTCAACAATTCTTTTCATGGGGCGTTTTTGAATAGATCCATCTCCTGTAATGGTCGTAGAAAAAGATTGGGCTGCTAACAATCCAGTTAACAGACGAATGGTAGTGCCACTATTACCAACGTCAAGGGGTTCTTTGGGTGCAGACAAGCCTTGCAATCCTTTTCCTTGAATGTAGATTTTATCATCTTGAATTTCAATGGGAATCCCCATTTGGCGAAAACATTGTATGGTAGATAAACAGTCTTCGCCCATTAAAAAGCCTTCGATTTCAGTAACTCCCTCTGCAATAGAACCAAAGATGACTCCACGATGAGAAATAGACTTATCTCCTGGAATAGAAAGGACACCATTTATTTTTTTAGCTGGTTTAATGTTCATTGTATTCTCCTTTCATGATGTAGGGTTTATGTTATTTTTTATACACCCTATATCCAATTTCTTCTAATAAAACAATGCTTTGTTTTTGCTCCTCTTTTGTTTCAAATAAAATTTGTAGGACACCGTTTTCATATTCACGATTGGAAACAATACCAATATTTTTAATATTGATTCCATGTTGACTTAGCATGGTTGCTACTTCTGCAATCCCGCCAGGCTCATCTACCATATCCACTACCACTTCATAAGCTTTTATAAGTGGTCCAGGGCTACGGTTAGAAAACTCATTACGATATTCTTTCGCGTCATCAAAAAAACGCCAGATATCCTCATATTGATGGTTGATTAGTGAGTGCTCAAAGGCTGACAATCGTTCTTGCATTTTTTGTAGGACCTTGAGAATTTCACCTTGGTTGGTAGAGCAAATCTGGGCCCACATATCAGGAGAGGAGGAAGCGATACGGGTAATATCTTTAAAGCCACCGGCGGCCAATTGTTTCATATGTCCTTGGCTAGAATCCAAATCTTTAATAAGATTTACCAAAGCAGCGGCAATGACATGGGGAACATGGCTAATAGATGCTGTAACAAAGTCATGATGTAATGGATCCATGGTAATAGGGAACGCTCCTAACGAAGCAATAAGGTCTGTTAACTCTTGTAATTTATCAGCTGGTGTTTTTGATGTTGGGGTCAAAATATAGTAAGCATTTTCAAAAAGATAAAAGGTAGAGGCACCATATCCTGTTTTTTCAGAGCCAGTCATAGGATGGCCGCCAATAAAGCATATTTCTTGTTCATGTTGATTCATAAATTTTACAATAGATTGTTTGGTACTGCCTACATCCGTTACAATACAATCTGAAGAGAGCAGGGGTAAGAGTGTTGGAAATATTTCCATTATTTTTTCCACTGGTGTACAAAGAAAAATAAAGTCACAGCGGGAAAAAGTTTCATCGATGGTGGTTGTATACCCATCGATGATTTTTTCTGCCATGGCTTGTTGAAGGCTTGGGATATGTGTATCCGTAGCCACAATAAATGTGCTTTTTTGTTTATGTTTCAATGCTTTTGCAATAGACCCCCCAATTAAGCCCAGTCCAATGATGCCAATTTTATTCATGAGGAGAAAACTCTTTTCCCATTAAATGAATAAAGGGTTGTAATTCTTGGCAAAGGGTTTGGAAGGCGGCAGGGGTTAATGATTGGGGACCGTCCGATAACGCTTTGGAAGGGTTAGGATGAACTTCAATCATAAGGCCATCAGCACCTGCTGCAATAGCAGCTTTAGAAAGAGCAGGAACCAGATCCCGAATACCAGTAGCATGACTTGGATCTACAATAATAGGCAGATGGCTCTTGGATTTGATGAGAGGAACAGCACTTAAGTCTAAGGTGTTTCTGGTGGCAGTTTCAAAGGTGCGAATTCCTCGTTCACATAAGATAACATTAGGATTTCCTTCACTCATAATATATTCAGCAGCATTCAGCCATTCATCAATGGTGGCAGAAAGTCCACGTTTTAATAATACAGGTAGACCAGTTTTACCTACTTCCTTTAACAGATGGAAATTTTGCATATTTCTCGCACCAACTTGAAGTATATCTACATATTTTGCAGCGGCTTCTACTGCGGCACTGCTTGTTACTTCACAAACAATGGACAAGCCTGTCTCCTTTTTTGCTTCAGCCATATATTCGAGACCTTCTTCTTCTAATCCTTGGAAAGCATAAGGGGAAGTACGAGGTTTGTAGGCTCCACCACGTAAAATTTGAGCTCCCCCGGCTTTTACACCATAAGCTGATTGAAATAGCTGATCTTTACTTTCGATAGCACAAGGGCCTGCCATAATAACAAATTCGTTTCCACCAATAGTTGTATTGCCTAAGTCAATAACAGTAGGATTGGGGTGGAACTTTTTATTGGCTAATTTATAAGATTCTGTTACAGAGACTAGTCGGTCAACACCGGCCATAAGTTCAATATTAGAATTTGTAAGTCGGGTTTTATCTCCAACAACTCCGATAATGGTTACTTGAGTTCCTTTTGATAAATGAGCTTGCAAATCTACACTTTCTAGTAATTGTATAACAGCATGGATTTGTTCCTCCATAGCATTGGGTTTCATAATAATAATCATTGTTTTACTTCCTTTCTAGTAAGTCTTTTAAAGTAGATATAAAAAGTTCCATTTGGGCTTTTGTACCTAGCGTAACTCGTAAATAGGTGTCCATTCCAAAGTAAAAACCAGGCCGAGTAATAATACCTTTGTGTAATAATTGCTCAAATAATATTTGGCTAGGTCTTTGGGTATCAATCATAATAAAGTTACCTTGAGTAGGAATATAAGAAAGTCCCATTTCATCTAAAGCCTTATAAAGATCTAATTTTGCTTTTTGGTTTAAATCAAAACTAGCTTGTACAAAGGCGTCATCTAACAAGCTGGCATAGGCTGCTTCTTGAGCTAAAGTATTTACATTAAAGGGGCCTCGTACTCGATTTAGCCCATTGATAATAGAAGGAGAGGCCACACCATAACCAACTCGAAGAGAAGCTAGTCCATAAATTTTAGAAAAAGTGCGAAGTACAATACAATTAGGAAAATCCTTAAGCATAGATAAGGAATTAGGATAATTCGGATCATCTACATACTCACAATAAGCCTCATCTAGGACAACCATTACATGAGGAGGAATTTTCTCTAAAAAAGCACGTTGTTCCTCTGCCGTATAGATAGTCCCTGTTGGATTGTTAGGATTTGCAATAAAGATGATTTTAGTTTTTTCAGTTACATGAGCGGCTAGACCATCTAGGTCAAAAACATGGTTTTTGAGTGGCAGTTCAATTAATTTCCCCCCCATTAATTGGGTTGCTGAAGCATACCTAGGGAAAGAAGGAGAGCAAGTAAGAACTTCCTCATTTTGCTCTAAAAAAGCTTCTGTAATCATGCCAAGGATTTCGTCAGAGCCTGCACCAAAAATAAATTGATCGGGTTGGAAACCAAGTTGATCGGAAAGGGCCATTCGTAACTTAGTACAATTACCGTCTGGATATAAAGAAGGATGTTCCAAATTAGCAATCATGGCTTCTGTGGCTTTTTTTGAGCATCCTAAAGGATTTTCATTAGAGGCTAGCTTAATTACATCTGTAAGGCCTAGTTCTCGTTTTACCTCATCAATGGGTTTTCCGGGGACATAAGGTTTCATGCTTTCTACAACTTTTCGATATGAAATCATAATTTCACCTGACTTTCAAGTATTCTCACAATGTTTTTAATAGTTTACAACGATAAAGTAGGAATGTCAATGAGAAGAAAAGGGAGGTTGTATATCTATAACAAAATAAGTAAATAATAAATTTAAGAATAAAAAAAGGATTTTGTCTGTCTAGGTAGAATATAAATAATATACTGAAAAAACCAAACTATCAGATTAAGCTTTGCAATGCGTAAACCAAAATTTAAAAATAGGATTGGGGGAAATGCATTATGAAAAGTTATGCAACTGAGGACATTCGAAACATTGTGGTCATGGGGCATGGAGGTAGTGGTAAGACAACTATAACAGAGGCCATGCTCCAATTAGCGGGTGTTACCAAAAGAAGAGGTAGAGTTGAAGATGGAAATACTGTCAGTGACTATGACCCAGAAGAAATTCGGCGTCAAGTTTCTATTAGTACTTCCGTTTTACCCCTAGAATGGGAAGATACAAAACTAAATATCCTTGATACTCCAGGATATTTTGATTTTATTGGAGAGGTAAAGCAGGCTATTCAAGTGGCAGATGGTGCTTTGATTGTTGTTTCTGGAAGATCAGGTGTTGAAGTAGGGACGGAAAAGGCTTGGGCTCACGCAGATGAAATGAATCTCTCAAAAATTGTTTTTGTCAATGGAATGGATGAAGAAACAGCGAGTATGGCAAAAGTGCTGGATCAACTCAGAGATAAGTTTGGAAAAAGTATTGCACCTATTCAAGTACCCATAAGAGAAAATGAGAAATTTGTTGGCTTTGTCAATGTTGTAAAAATGGAAGGGCGTAAGTTTGTAAATGGTGAAATCACCACTTGTGATATTCCAGAAGATATGATGGATGAAGTTAACGAAGTAAGACATATGATTTTAGAATCTGTTGCAGAAACCAGTGACGAGCTTTTAGAAAAATATTTTAATGATGAGCCTTTTACTATAGATGAGATCCAAGATGCCATCCGGGTTGGGACATTAGAGGGAAGTATTGTACCTGTTTTATGTGGATCTGCCATTGATAATTCAGGTATACAAGTTCTTTTACATTCATTAGTTAAATATATGCCTTCTCCAAAAGACCATCATGCACCTATTATAGCAAAGCATGCCATAACGGATGAGGATATAGAGGTTATTTGTGATTCTAATGAGCCATTAGTTGCCCTTGTATTTAAAACCATTGTCGATCCCTATGTAGGTAAATTATCCTTATTTAAAGTTTTTTCTGGTGTTTTTAAAGCAGAAGCTAACGTTTATAATGCAAATAAGGATTGTAGAGAAAGAATGTCTCAATTATTTTATTTACGAGGAAAAGAGCAAGTACCTGTTACAGAACTACATGCAGGAGATATTGGTGCTATAGCCAAATTGCAGGAGACTAGTACAGGTGACACTCTCTGTTCTAAAGCACGTCCCGTTTTCTTACCCCCAATTCAATTCCCCGAATCCTTTATGAGTATGGCTGTCATGCCTAAAAAAGGCGATGAAGATAAAATTTCAACAGGATTACAACGTTTAATGGAAGAAGATCTAACGATGCGTGTTCTTTTGGATGCAGATACCAAAGAATCGATTTTATATGGTATTGGAGAACAGCATTTAGATGTTATTGTAAGCAAATTAAAATCAAAGTTTAAATTAGATGTAGATTTAATGCCCCCCAAAATTCCTTATCGTGAAACCATTAAAGCAAAAGTGAAAGTCCAAGGAAAACATAAGAAACAATCAGGAGGTCACGGCCAATATGGTGATGTTCATATGGAGTTTGAGCCTTCTGGTGATTTAGAGACTCCTTATATTTTTGAAGAAAAGATATTTGGTGGTTCTGTTCCGAGACAGTTCTTCCCAGCAGTGGAAAAAGGAATACAAGAGTCTATTCGTAGTGGAATCTTGGCAGGTTACCCTGTTGTAGGTATTAAAGCAACTTTAGTTGATGGCTCTTATCATGCAGTTGACTCATCAGAGATGGCTTTTAAAATTGCTACAAGTATCGCCTTTAAAGAGGGAATGAAAAAGGCCACTCCTGTTTTACTTGAACCTATTTCTATGGTGGCTGTTACTGTGCCTGATGAGTACATGGGTGATGTTATTGGAGATCTAAACAAGAGAAGAGGTCGTATTCTTGGCATGAATCCAAAAGGGAATAGGCAAGAAGTTTTGGCAGAAGTGCCTTTAGCAGAAATGGCTAAATATTCTACAGATCTTCGTTCTATGACTCAAGCACGAGGAGAATATACCTTGAAATTTGAGCGGTATGAAGAAGCACCTCATGATGTTCAACAAAAAGTCATAGAAGCAAGGGCAAAAGAAGTATCTTGATTTTTAAAAAAGGATATGATACAATGACTTAAAAATAAGTATAACGTAACGTTGAAAAGGAATAGTAGATATTTTGATGATAACAGAGAGCTGTTGGGTGGTGCAAAACAGCATCTAAAAATATTGAACTCGCCTTGGAGTTTCTTGCTGAACCATAGTAGGCAAAGACGGTTGCTCACCGTTATCAGAGAAAAAGAGTATTTTGGTCTTGCTTTGACCAAAATAAACTAGAGTGGTACCGCGAAAAACCTTTCGTCTCTATCTGGAGATGAAAGGTTTATTTTTTTGAACGAAGGAAGCCGAACTTGTTTACAAGAATTTAAGCCTTCCTAGTTTATTTAATAAAATGGGTTTTTATATTTTTGTGTAAAGCATGATTAAAGGAGGATTTATTGTAATGTCTGTAAAGTATGATTATCAGCAAGTAGAAAATAAATGGAGAAAGCATTGGTTAGAACATCCTATTAACGTAGAAGATTCGTCCAAGCCAAAATATTATTGTTTAGATATGTTTCCTTATCCATCTGGTAGTGGACTGCATGTAGGTCACTGGCGTGGCTATGTTCTTAGTGATGTTTGGAGTCGATATAAGTTATTACAAGGATATCAAGTGCTACACCCCATGGGATGGGATGCTTTTGGACTTCCAGCAGAAAATGATGCTATTCAAAAGGGAATTCATCCTGAAGTAGGTACAGCTAACAATATAGCTACATTTAAACGACAATTACATGAAATCAGTGCTATCTATGATTGGGATTATGAAATTAATACGACAGATCCAGAATACTATAAATGGACCCAATGGATCTTTGTTCAAATGTTTAAAAAAGGATTAGCTTATGAAAAAGAAATGCCTATTAACTGGTGTCCAGATTGTAAAACAGGTTTAGCCAATGAAGAGGTTATAGGTGGTAATTGTGAACGTTGTAATGCCACTGTGACAAAAAAGAATTTAAGGCAATGGATGTTAAAAATTACGGAGTATGCAGAAAGATTGTTGCAAGATCTAGATACATTGGATTGGTCAGAAAAAGTTAAAAAAATGCAAAGTGATTGGATTGGTAAAAGTTACGGAGCAGAAATTGATTTTCAAGTGCAGGATGTACCCGAGCAAATCAAAGTTTTTACAACAAGACCAGATACCCTTTATGGAGCTACCTTTATGGTACTTGCACCAGAGCATGAACTTGTCTCTACTCTAACTACAGAGGAGCAGAAAGAAAAAGTAGATGAATATGTGAGAATGGCTTCTATGAAATCTTCTGTAGACCGTATGGCTGACAAAGAAAAAACAGGAATTTTTACTGGGCGATATGCAATGAATCCCTTTACAAAACAACCCATACCTATTTGGATTTCTGATTATGTATTAGCAGACTATGGTACAGGAGCCATTATGTGTGTGCCAGCCCATGATGAGCGAGATTTTGAATTTGCAAAACAATTTGGTTTAGCCATTACTCCTGTTATTCAAGATCCTGAGAATATTCAAGAAGAGCTGACAGAAGCCTATATAGGAGAAGGTGTTATGGTCAACTCAGGACAATTTAACGGTATGCCATCAGAAGAAGCCAAAGAAGCTATTGCTAATTATTTAGAAGAACAAGAAATTGGAAAGAAAACAGTGAATTATAAATTGAGAGACTGGGTATTTTCCAGACAGCGGTATTGGGGAGAACCTATTCCAATTATTCATTGTGAAAGCTGTGGAGCTGTTCCTGTACCCGAGGATCAACTTCCTGTTACTTTACCAAAAGTAGATTCTTATGAACCTACTGGAACGGGAGAGTCACCATTGGCTGCTATTTCAGACTGGGTACTTACTACATGTCCTTCTTGTGGAGAACCAGGTCGAAGAGAAACCAATACCATGCCTCAATGGGCAGGATCTTCGTGGTATTTCTTACGCTATGTTGATCCCCACAACAAGGAAGCTATTGTAGATCCAGAAAAGGCAAAGGAATGGCTACCGGTAGACATGTATGTAGGCGGTATTGAACATGCGGTTCTTCATTTATTATATGCTCGTTTTTACACAAAGTTTTTATATGATATTGGTGTTGTGGATTTTCAAGAGCCATTTACTCGATTATTTAACCAAGGAATGATTACTAAAGATGGTGTCAAAATGAGTAAATCAAAAGGAAATGTTGTATCTCCTGATGAACTAGTTGAACGATATGGTTGTGACTCTTTACGTATGTACGAGTTATTTGTAGGACCTCCAGAGTTAGATGCAGAATGGGATGATCGAGGTATTGAAGGTGTATATCGTTATCTAAATAGAGTATGGAATCTAATTGTAGAAAACAAAGATACGACTAAGGAAGCTACTCAAGAAATGGAACGAGTACGTCATCAATTGGTTTATGAAATTACCAATCGACTGAATCAATTTCACTTAAATACAGTTGTAAGTGGTTTTATGGAGTACACAAATATTCTTATGGAATTATCTAAAAAAGAGGGCGGATTGGATGCAGAAACCATTGATACACTGATTGTTTTACTAGCTTCCTTTGTTCCTCATATGGCAGAAGAACTATGGGAAATGCGTGGATATAAAGAAAGTGTATTTAAGCAAACTTGGCCTACTTACGATGAAGAGAAAATGAAAGAAGATCATGTAAAAATGGCAGTACAGATGAATGGGAAAGTACGTGCAACGATTGAAGTAGGTGTTGATGAATCAAAAGAAGAGGTATTAGCCAAAGCAAAGGCGGCATTGGCTGATCGGTTAGAAGGGAAAAACATTGTAAAAGAAATTTATGTGCCAAATCGAATTATCAACATTGTAGTAAAATAAAATGGTAGAGAGTCTAGAAATAGACTCTCTTTTTTATTCATTTGAAAATCTGTGTTTTTAGCATTTTTCTTGTAGTCAAAAAAGAATGATAAATTTAAAAATGGTAACACTAAAAATGCAATACATGCTAAAAAACTCAATCTATAACAAGAAAGAGGAGGATTTTCATGAAAGCACAAGATATCATGACACAGGATGTATATACAGTTCAAGCAGAGGATCCGATATGGAAAGCTGCACAGGTTATGAGAGATGCTAATATTGGGGCTGTTCCTGTTATGAAAGGTCGTGAGGTTGTAGGTATTATTACGGATCGTGATATTGCTATTCGAGATGTAGCTAGTGAAGAAGATAATCGCACCTGTAGTGAAATTATGTCTAGCAACCTTGTTAGTTGTGATCCAGAGACAGATATTGAAGAAGTAACAAATTTGATGTCGCAACACCAAATTCGAAGATTGCCAGTAGTAGAAAATGGAGAAGTGATTGGAATGGTGTCCTTAGGAGATTTAGCTACAGATAACCGATTTCAAGATCATGCTCAGCAGGCCCTAGAGGATATTTCTACTCCAGATAGCGTTTCACCTCAGACATCTATGCACAATTTGAAGTCGAAAGTAGAAACAGACTAAAAAACTCAACAAAGGGGGTGTCCCATATGTTTCAAAAAAATAAAAAGTGGATAATGATATCAGTGTTGGGACTAGGGACACTACTTTTTGGGTGGTTTTTAACCAGTAGTGTCTCTATTACGAGACAAATTCAAACTAGACTTTTACCCAATTCACAGTCCCCCCTATCTCAGATAAAAAAGAAAGCAACCTATGATTTAAATACATCACTATACGTAGGCAACATTAGCCAAATGAAGACTTATAGACCTGAGTCTAAGGGATATACCAAGGAGCAAGCAATAAGATATGCAGAGATATTTCAAATACAAGCTTTAGTACAAGAAAGAGAAAAAGATTACTACTTTAAGGATGAAGGGAAAGAGCTAATCATCGATAAAGAGATAGGGAGGATACAATATAGGGATAAGTTATCTAGAATACAAAATAAAGATCATGTTTACACAGAAACTGAATTATTAAGACAAGCAGTAGAATGGGCAAAAAGTAAAGACTTAAATATAGAATATGCAAAAGCAGTCATCCATCATGAGCCGATAGAAAACCAATATCAGATTTATTTTATTAACACTATAGGAAACTTTTATAATTATAGCTATCCTCAAAAAATTGTAATTAATGCCTATGGAGAAATTGGAGAGTTGGAATATTACCAAATACAATATATATCAAACGGAAATTATAGAATAAAGAAGCCTGAAATTGCCTATGAAGAATTGAAAACTAAGTATGTTTATGAAGAGGAAGGATTTCAAATTGATATTCAGCAAGTGGAGCTAGTTTATAATGGGCAAGGTAAGATAGAACCTGCTTATCGTTTTTTTGGAGAAACAAATCAAAATACTATTTTTGAGAAAATGATTCCAGCTTTAGATCCTCTTTATTAAGAGACTCTTAATCTAAGATTTTTTGTCGAATGTATTGACAAAAAGGATAGAATATGCATAAATATATAGTGTAAAAGCTTTAATGACAATATAGGAGGAGAAGAGTAGTGTCCAAGAAAGAAACAGAATTTGAACGCTATGAAAGAATGCAAAAACTTCAAAAAGAGGCGGAGTTAACAAAGAGAAAAGTAAGAGGATCAGAATTAGCCAGTATGAAGAAAAAAACTAAAGTGAGTGGGAGTAGTAAAAATCGCAACTGGACGAGAGACTACGAACTAGGTATTTTGGAGGAAGATGAATATATCTTATAGCTAAGGGCGCTACAAAAACAACAAATACAAAAAAATAGAATAAAAACTTTAATGATGTAATCAAAAAACCATAGGAGGATGATCCTATGGTTTTTATTATGAGCTACCGATTCATTCCTTCCATCATTTGAACTAACATATCAAAGGTCTTTCTTTGTTGAGGAGATAAGGTAGATTTTAATGCTTCTATAATTAAGGCTAGCTCTTGCCTAGTAAATTTAAGTCCAGATTGTTTCATCTCTGTACCCATTCGCATAATATATTGTAATTTTTCTTGATCACTGATGCCTTCCATACCTGTAGCCACTTTTTTAATAAAATCTATTTTCGCACGATCCATTCTTTGAAATTCTTCCCGCTGTAATAGGGAATCTATTGAGCTTGACATAAGGCACATCCTTTCTTAATGATTAACATTTTTCTTTTCCATCATAATATTTTTAATTTTGAGAGATCTATTTTTCAGTCTGTAAGAAACTAGATGGATTCATAGATGAAAACATTTCAAACATTTTTAACAAAGAATCTAAATTTGCACCTGATTTTTCTTCGTTTCCAGATGGTATCATATTTTGGAACAGTTGGGCTTTACTCATTACTTCTTGCATGGTAAAAAGATTAAGCATCATATCTAAAATTTGTTGTTTTTCTTTAGGGCAATGGGGACGTACAGATTGTAAAATACCAATCTTACCCTCAGGCTTCCGAGGGAAAGGATTAGCTAAAGATGAAAGTTGAGAAGCTGGGTAAAGGTCAAATACCTTTTTTAATTCTAAAGATTTTATAATAATGCCAAGATGACGTTGTTGTGGAACTTCTAAATAAGGAATTACAGCTTTTAACATGTTGATTTTGGGGCTGGCTATTGCTAAATCAAAAGAACTAATCATAGGTTGAGGGGGTGCAGGAAGCTTTGGCGTAGGTTCATCCTCCACAAGATCAGAAAAAAGTTTTGCCATGTCCATCCATTGTTCTATATTAAAAGGAGTATCATTATTTTCATTTGTCATTCTGATCCCTCCCTCCCTTTCCTTTAAATTCTATAAATCTCTTTAATATATAGTTATTACTTTAAAAAAAATATATGTCAAAGAAAACAGGGCACTGTTAGATTCAATAGGAAAATCTACAGACAGTAAGTGCTTACTGTCTGTAGTCTAGATTAAAGAAAGATTTTTCTAGTTAGCAAAGCCTCCGAAAAATCCATCACTGAAAACAACCAAAAAGATAATTAAGATAAAAAACAGATTGTTTTCTTTAAAATCAATACATGTGTTGTTATTGAAAAGAAGTAGGAAGAATAACAAGAAAATTATGTTGTTACCTTTAAGTAAACCACCAAAATCCATATGAACGCCTCCTTATATGATTAGATCCGACTGTAGCAATAGAATAATAAAACTGTATCTTTTTTAAATCAGTTCATTTCGTATGATGAAGCTGACAAACCTCCTTTTAAAAGGACTTCGTTTTATTGTATGAAAGAAGAGGGAGAAATTTGACAGTTTTTTAAAAAAAATTTTAATCATCAACATTCGGCAGAGAAGAACATATACTGTAGGGGAAGAAGTTAGGTAAAACAGGAAGGGAGTTATTGCTTATGGTATGGGTAGACAATTTGTCGATCCAAGAAGAAATGATTCAGGTCATTGTAGAGTGCAGCATGGATGAAGAGGAAGAAAAAAAGATTAAAGAATTAGGAACGGTTAAATATACATTGCCCATGATTGATGCTTATGTCGTTGAACTGCCAAAGAAACATATGAAAAATTTGCAATATCTTCGAGGAGTAAAACAGATTACAAGAGATACTCACGTCACGGCCCAAATGGATACAGCTAGAGAAGCAGTTGGGGTAGAACAAGTACAGAGAAGAGGATATAAAGGTACGGGAATTGGAGTGGCAGTACTAGATTCAGGTATTTATCCGCATGATGATTTTACTTACCAGCGTAATCGAATTGTAGCGTTTAAAGATTTTCTTCATGGATATCAAATGCCTTACGATGATCATTACCATGGCACTCATGTAGCTGGCATTATTGGAGGGGATGGATATAGATCCAATGGAAAATATCGGGGTATAGCTCCAGGATGCCATCTCATAGGTGTAAAAATTTTAGATGAAAAAGGAAAAGGAAATACATCAGATGTATTGGCTGGGATACAATGGGTTATTGATAATAAGCAACGTTATAACATACGAATAGCAAATTTATCCATTGGTACAGATCCAAAAGAAGGAGAAGATTCTCCTTTGGTTAAAGCAGTGCATGCTGCTTGGGATGCAGGAATCATAGTTGTGGTAGCTGCTGGAAATAATGGACCTAACCCACAAAGCATTACAGTTCCTGGAGTTGGGCGTAAGGTCATCACCGTTGGGGCTTCTGATGATCATGATACAGTACAAATTCATGGAGATACAATTACGGATTATTCAGGAAGAGGACCAACCAAGGCTTGCATAAAAAAACCAGATGTTGTTGCACCTGGATCTAAGATTATGTCCTGTGACACAAGAAAAGAATATGTTCCATCTTCTGTTACTGCATCTGCTTTTAATGGCAATAGCGGGTATCGGGAATCCAGTGGTACATCTATGTCAACTCCGATTGTTACGGGGGCCATTGCGCTCTTACTAGAACGTTATCCTAGGCTAACGCCTAACGATGTAAAATTACGTTTAAAACAAGGAACAGCGGATTTAACTTATCCCCAAGCACAGCAGGGGTGGGGATTGATCCAGATTCAAAAATTAATATTAGGAGGAGGAGAATCATGATTGACCAACCAACTATTTATCAAGTGGCACATATGATGACTAGTGAAGAACATATAACAAAAGATTTTCAAGAGATTATGGATGGATTAAAAGATATGATATACAATAAATATATTGGCACTCTTCAAGCTGTAGTTCAAGATCAATATAAAAGTAGCAAGAAAAATCCAACAAGAGAAGTGCGATTGCTTGAGGCAGCAAAACCTTTTGTAGAATCAACCCAACATTCTAAAATTGATAAATGGATAGATACGATGCATGCTATTCGTACTGTTCAGTCTTTGAGACAAGATCTACAAGAGTATTGGCTACCTGGTGCACAATCTATTAACGCTATGGAACATGCTGATGGTGTATATGAAATAGATGAAGCTTGTATGCGAGGAAAAGTCATGGGGACTGGGAATTCAAGAGGAGATATGATTATGCTACTTGCTATATTTTTGGTATGGAAAGAAATATAAAAAGAAGTGTAAAAAGAAATATAAAAAGTTTAAAGCAGAGGATATCAATATCCTCTGCTTTTTTTAGAATATATTGAAGCCAAAACCACCAGAAAAAACCACTAAGAAAATAATTAAAATGAAAAACAGACTGTTTTCTTTAAAACCTTCTTTACTGCCATTATTAAATAATAACAAGAAGAAAAATAAGAAGATAATATTTGAGTTTTTCCCAATTCCTATATTTGTTGACATGTGGGCCTCCTTTCCAAGCAGGTTAGATGCTTATGGCTTGAAGATTAACAGAAACCGCCTCCGCCTCCGCCACCCCAGCCCCAGCCGCCTAAGAAGACGATCAAGAACAGAATGAGTACAAAGAATAAAGTATTTTCTTTTCCTGATCCTATGCCGGTGTTAAAAAGCAATAAGAAGAAAAATAAAAAGATGATATTGTTATTTTTTCCGCCTAAAAAATTTGTAGCTTCTGCCATTGTCTATTCCTCCTTCATTATTTAGGTCCCTTTCGGGTTCCAACATATTGAAATGATACTTGGTACAGTAATATATTATGAAGGATGGGCAAAGAGTGTGACAAAGAAAAAGACTCCTTGATTAAAAAAGAATCTAGGAGTCATTAGAACCAAAAAGAAATAGAAATAGAAGCAGAAGAAAAAAAATATTTTCTAAATCAAGGATGTTTTGTGAGGAGGATTTTTCCTGAAACTGACTTTCGTTTATTATTTTACTTTCCGTAGGGGTTTTATTTTCCTCATGAACTTGATTGGCAGGTACACCGCGAAAGGGTAGAGGGATATCATCTAGATTTTGGTAGCTGTATCGATTCATTAACATAATTACTCTCCTTCCATAATATAAATGAATCATTCATTAAATTTTAAAAATAAAACATAAACTTGTGATTAAAACTCGAAAGATATCAAGTTATGTCAATAAAAGTTATAGATATCCACAAAATAAAACATGTGAATAAATTTCCCATGGAAGCTGTGGAAAGACAGCAGAACATAGAGGAAAATGAGAGGTAAAACAAAGTAGAACTGTGCATAAGTCTGTGGATATTGTGGATAAAAAGCAAAACAATCCACAAAAACTTATTTTTTTATGTTAAATAGTCAAAAAATATTTCAAATATTTTGTATTTTAAACTAGACGAGTTCATTTTGCTTCAGTTTGTTCGCCAAAACCCAATAAGTTTGATGGTTAAGTCAGTCAGGATTTGAAGTGCAACATCTAATATATAGCTTTATTTCTTCCTATTAATATAGATATCAAGGATATGCTGATTTTAGAACAAGTTTTATTAAAAAGGGAATCTGAAATTAAAAAGCGTTTTATGAAAAATGAAAGTTTTTATTCAATTATTTCAAATAACATCAAAAGCAAAGGCTGGATAATTAGGGTATAAAACAGTGTTTGATTGAGTTTTAGACTTATAGTTGTTTTTGAGAAAAACAATATATTTGAACAAAATGAATCTAAAGTATTTCATCATAACAATTGTTAGAAAATTGATTGACATTATGTAGGGAATCGGCTACAATAATATTTAATAATTTTTGAGTATGGTTGTTAAGAGGGGGGTTTATTATTATGCTAGGATTTAATAAGAAAACAAACTTATTAGAAAGAACGGAATTTGAATATCCATTACAGGATGTAAAAGAACCAAATTTATATCGTAATCTATATAGTTATGATGAAGTGCCTAAAGTTGCTTTTAATCATCGTGTAGTTCCTATTGGGATGCCAGAAGATATTTGGATTACAGATACAACGTTTCGGGATGGCCAACAATCAAGAGAGCCTTATACAACAGAGCAAATTGTTCATCTTTTTGATTTACTGCATAAACTAGGAGGTCCTAAAGGAATTATTCGGCAAAGTGAGTTTTTTTTATATAGTAAAAAAGATCGTGATGCTGTTTATCGTTGCTTAGAGCGGGGATATGAGTTTCCAGAGGTAACCAGTTGGATCCGTGCTTCAAAGGCCGATTTTGAACTAGTGAAAGAGATTGGTTTAAAAGAAACGGGGATTTTAGTTAGTTGTTCCGATTACCATATTTTTTACAAATTGAAAATGTCTCGTAAACAAGCCATAGACCATTATTTAGGTGTCATTCGCCAATGTATCGAATTTGGTATTCGTCCTCGGTGTCACTTGGAAGACATTACAAGGGCAGATTTTTATGGTTTTGTCGTTCCTTTTGTGCTTGAACTTATGAAATTGATGAAGGAGACGAATGTTCCTATTAAAATTCGTGCTTGTGATACAATGGGATATGGGGTCACTTATCCTGGAACTACATTACCCAGAAGTGTTCCTGGAATTATTTATGGCCTTCGCCACCATGCACGAGTACCATCTGAATTAATTGAGTGGCATGGACATAATGATTTCTATAAAGCCGTTAGTAACTCATCCTATGCTTGGTTATATGGGGCTTCTGGTATAAACTGCTCTTTACTTGGAATCGGAGAAAGAACAGGGAATACACCATTAGAAGCCATGGTTATAGAGTATGCTCAATTTAAAGGTGATGTAGATGGGATGGACCTTACGGTCATTACAGAGATTGCAGAGTATTTTGAATCAGATCTGGGCTATTCTATTCCACCTCAAACACCTTTTGTAGGAAAACATTTTAATGTTACTCGAGCGGGAATTCATGCAGATGGATTGTTAAAAAATGAAGAAATTTATAATATTTTTAATACGGACCTTCTCTTAAACCGTCCTGTGCGTATTGCTGTCAGCAATACATCTGGTTTAGCAGGAGTAGCCCATTGGATCAACGGGTATTTTCGTCTCTCTAAAGAAGAAGAACTAGATAAGCAACACCCCGTTGTGCAAATGGTAAAGGATTGGGTAGACAAAGAGTATGAAGAAGGCCGTGTAACCACCATTACGGATGAGGAATTAGAAAGAGTTACTTTAGAAGCAATGAAGAAAGTGGAAGGATAGATATTGATAGAAATAAGATGATTAGGTAGGGGGTAAGAATATGGGGTTGAATATAACACAAAAAATTTTACAAGCACATCTTATTGAAGGTGAATTAATACCAGGCTCTGAAATTGGTATTCGGATTGATCAAACTTTAACCCAAGATTCTACAGGAACCATGGCTTACTTACAGTTAGAAGCCATGGGGATAGACAGAGTTAAGACAAAAAAATCAGTAGCATATATTGATCATAATATGCTGCAACAAAGTTTTGAAAATGCAGATGATCATAAATATATTCAGACTGTAGCTCATAAATATGGTATTTACTTCTCAAGACCTGGAAATGGAATTTGCCACCAAGTACATCTAGAGCGTTTTGGTGTGCCAGGTGAAACCCTTCTAGGTTCCGATAGCCATACACCAACTTGTGGCGGCCTTGGGATGTTAGCCATTGGAGCTGGTGGCCTTGATGTAGCTGTTGCTATGGGCGGAGGTGCTTACTATATTAACGCACCTAAAGTTGTGAATGTCAAATTAACAGGAAAACTAAATCCTTTTGTTGCAGCAAAGGATATTATATTGGAAGTTCTTCGTCGCCTGACTGTCAAAGGTGGAGTAGGAAAAGTCATTGAATATACAGGAGAAGGTGTTCAGTTCCTTTCTGTGCCAGAGCGTTCTACCATTACTAATATGGGGGCAGAGTTAGGCGCTACTACTTCAGTTTTTCCTAGTGATGAAGTTACAAGACAATTTTTAAAAGCCCAACAAAGGGAAGAAGATTGGTCACCCTTATTTGCAGATGAAGATGCAACTTATGATGAAGTGATAGAGATATGTTTAGATGAATTAGAGCCTTTGGCAGCACTTCCGCATAGCCCAGATAATGTAAAAAAAATTAGTGATATTGGAGAGGTTGCTATTGATCAAGTTGCTATAGGAAGTTGTACCAATAGTTCATATCAAGATTTAATGAAAGTAGCAAAAATATTAAAAGGTAAAACAGTTCATCCTAATGTTAGTTTAGTTATTGCACCAGGATCTAAACAAGTGCTTAATATGATAGCACAAAATGGTGCTTTAGCAGATTTAATTAGTGCAGGTGCTAGAATGTTAGAGTCCGGTTGTGGTCCTTGTATAGGTATGGGGCAAGCGCCAGCAAGTAATGCAATTTCTCTTCGAACATTTAATAGAAACTTTCCAGGCCGATGTGGTACGGCAAGTGCCAGTGTGTATTTAGTTAGTCCAGAAACGGCAGCTGTTTCAGCTATAGAAGGAAAGTTAGTAGATCCAAGAATACATCAAGAAAATATTAGGGTAGAGATGCCAGAATGTTTTGCAGTCAATGATAATATGATCATTCCACCAGCAGAAGATGGCAATCAAGTAGAAGTTGTAAAAGGTCCTAATATTAAACCATTCCCAACCAGTGAGCCGCTGGGAGATAGGGTAGAAGGAAAAGTGCTGATCAAGGTAGGAGATAATATTACTACGGATCATATTATGCCATCGAATGCAAAATTACTTCCCTTCCGTTCGAATATCCCTTATTTAGCGGAACATTGCTTAGTTCCTTGCAATCCGGAGTTTCCGCAAAGAGCCAAAGATAATAACGGTGGTATTATTATCGGAGGGGATAATTATGGGCAAGGATCAAGTCGAGAGCATGCTGCATTAGTACCTCTCTATTTAGGTGTAAAAGCAGTCATAGTAAAAAGTTTTGCAAGAATTCATCGTGCCAATTTAATGAATGCAGGTATTCTACCTTTAGTGTTTGCAAATCCTGAAGATTATGATCACATTAATGAGTTTGATGAATTACGAATTGATGATATTAAAACTCAGTTAAAAAATGGATCTATTATTGAAATTCAGAACCTGACACAACGAACTAAATATAATCTAGATATTAGTTGTAGTGAGAAAGAACTTAAAATGCTATTAGCAGGTGGAAAGATTAATTTAATTAAAACAGAAGCTTAAACTTAAGGGGGCCCAACATTGGAAAGAAGAATCGCAGAAGCAAAAGAGAAATTTGAAAAAATTGTACGTCAACAATTAAAACGTGTAGAATTGATGAAAAGTCAAGAGGATTTCATCAAGTATGATGAATTGGAGACGATTGTTATAGGTGTAGTAGGGGGAGACGGTATTGGCCCAGCTATTACACATCAAGCACAAAGAATTTTAGAGTTTCTTTTGAAAGAAGAAACAGAAAAAGGAAAAGTTCAATTTAAGGTGATTGAAGGTTGTACCATAGAAAATCGAGCAGCTGTTGGAAAGGCTTTACCTGATGATGTGTTAGCAGAACTAAAAAAATGCCATGTTATTTTAAAAGGACCTACAACAACACCGCAAAAAGGGGATCCATGGCCAAATATAGAAAGTGCCAATGTAGCCATGAGAAAAGAACTAGATCTATTTGCTAATGTACGTCCGGTAAAAGTTCCTGAACTTAATATCGATTGGACCTTTTTTAGAGAAAATACAGAAGGATCTTATATACTAGGGAGCCAAGGGTTTGAGGTAACAGAAGATTTAGCTTTTGATTTTACAGTAGCTACGACCCAGGGGACAGAAAGAATTATTAAGTCTGCTTTTGAATTTGCTAGAAATAATGGCAAGAAAAAAGTAACTGCTGTTACCAAAGCCAATGTGATTAAAACAACTGATGGGAAATTTTTGGATATATTCCATCAGATCGCTAAAGATTATCCAGAAATAGCAGTAGATGAATGGTATATTGATATTATGACGGCGAAACTCATTGATGAAAAACGTCGTTCAGAATTTGAAGTATTGGTTATGCCTAACTTATATGGGGACATTTTGACAGATGAAGCCGCTGAGCTACAAGGTGGAGTTGGTACTGCTGGAAGTTCCAATATAGGAAAACAATATGCTATGTTTGAAGCGATTCACGGATCAGCTCCAAGGATGGTAGAAGAAGGTCGGGCTCAATATGCTGATCCTTGTAGTGTTATTCGTGCTGCGGCTATGTTACTTTCTCATATTGGTTATACAGAGGAAGGAAAAAAGCTAACGGATGCTTTAGATATTTGTACAGTGACGGAGAAAAAATTAACCTTAACAGGTAGAGATACAGGAGCAACGGGGGAAGAATTTGCAGATTATATTATGGAAACAATACAAAAATTATAATTTAATCCGTGGATATTTTAAAAGCAAACCTACCATGTAGTTTTACATGGTAGGTTTGCTTTTTATCCAATGTTCTTGTTTTAGTGGAGTTCTTCCCATAATTCATATAAGGTTTCCAGTTTTTCTTCTGTTAATTTTTTTTCATGAAAAACTTTTTGGGCTGCTTCAGGGACACTGTAGACTTCTTCTAAGCATAATTTTTCATCTAGGGCAAGAAGTTGATTTTCTAGTTCCTCAATTTCATTTTCAATTCGAGTTATCTCAGCTTCTTTTTTGCGCTGTTGAGCTTGTTGCTCTTTTTGATTTAACCATTCTTCTTTTGTGCTACTGACAGTGGGAGTTGGTATCTCCTCTGATGTAAGCGCAGTAGCTAATTGCAATTTTTTTTCTACATAATAATCATAATTTCCTAGATAAGTAGTAATGCTATTAGGAGATAGCTCTAAAACCTTTGTAGCTGTTTTATTGATAAAATAACGATCGTGAGAAATATAAAGTACAGTTCCTTCATAGGAATGAAGGGTTTGCTCTAAAATTTCTTTTGAAACCATATCTAAGTGGTTTGTAGGCTCGTCCAATAATAAAAAGTTCGCTTGAGACAGCATGATTTTAGCTAAACTAACTCTTCCCTTTTCGCCACCACTAAGAGTTCCGATGGTTTTAAAGACATCATCGCCTGTAAATAAGAAGGCTGCCAATGTATTACGAATTTCTCCTTGGGTCATAGCGGGGAAAGTATCTGCTATTTCTTCAAAAATAGTTTTTTGAGGTGATAAATGTTCCTGTTCTTGGTCATAATAACCAATATGAACATTGGTTCCTAAACGAAAATGACCTTGATCAGCAGCTAATTCTTTTAGAAGAATGCGAAAAATTGTTGTTTTGCCAACACCATTGGGTCCAATTAAAGCAACTCGTTCTCCACGATGTACTTGGAAAGAAGCATTAGAGAATAAAGTGTTTCCATCAAAAGACTTTTTTAAGTCTTCTACAAATAAAACATCGTATCCACTTTGAATTTTAGGGCGCAATGACAGATTCATTTCTGTGTTTAGATATTGAGGTTTTTCAATCAATTCAATTTTCTCAAGAGCTTTCTCTCTACTTTTCGCTCGCTTAATAGATTTTTCACGGCTAAAAGAACGTAGTTGTTGGATTATATTTTCTTGTCGTTCAATTTCCCGTTGCTGGTTCAGATAATGTTTGATCTGCAAATCTCGGTTAATGGCTTTTTGTTTGGCATAAAAAGAATAATTTCCTCGATAGAAAAAAGCCTTTTTATTTTCAATTTCAATAGTTTGAGTAATAATTCGATCTAAGAAATATCGGTCATGTGAAATTAGTAAGACGGTTCCCGGATAACCTTTTAAAAAGCCCTCTAGCCACTCAATAGAGGAGATATCTAGGTGGTTTGTTGGTTCATCTAGTAAAAGGATAGATGGTTCTTTAAGTAGTAATTTGGCCAGAGATACTCGAGTTTTTTGTCCACCTGAAAGTTGATAAATAGGTTGATTGAAGTCTTCAGATGAAAATCCAAGACCTCGCAGCACTCCTTGAATTTTGCTTTTATACCCATAACCCATTTGCTCTTCAAACTGTTCTTGTAATGCCGAATATCGGGACATAATTGTTTCTAGAGCATCGCCTTGTAGATTCCCCATTTCCTGTTCGTAGTCTCGTAATTGTTGCTCCATTTCTAGGATGTGAGAAAAAACCAGGACCATTTCATTAAAAATCGTATTATTTTCATCTAAATCCATATGCTGAGATAAATAGCCTAAAGAGCTACCACGAGCGATAAAAAGATCACCGCTGTCTGCATTCCATTCCCCTGCAATAATTTTAAACAAGGTAGATTTACCTGCTCCGTTTGTCCCCACAATAGCAACTTTTTCATTTTCTTCTATTTGAAAAGAGATGGATTCTAAAATCACATCGATACCAAAAGACTTTGTTATATTTTTACATGAAAGAATCATAAAAAAACCTCCATTTCTACAGCTACTCTTATCATAGCAAAAAAATCTGTAATTGGAAAGATCCCTATTTGACACAAAATTAATGGCACGGTATAATAAATGGTAATACATATATGGATACGAAAGAAAGGATATGAAACAGTGGAAGAAGAAAAAAAAATATCAATCGCGGTTATCAAACGGTTACCACGCTATTTTAGATATTTAGGTGAATTACTAGAAAATGATGTGACTCGTATTTCGTCTCGGGAGCTGAGCGAAAGGATGGGTGTAACTGCTTCACAAATTCGCCAAGATTTAAATAATTTTGGAGGATTTGGTCAGCAAGGATATGGTTATAATGTTGAATACCTATATCAAGAAATAGGGAAGATATTAGGTTTGGAAAACACATATAATGTTATTATTGTAGGAGTAGGGAATTTAGGACAAGCTCTTGCAAATTATACCAATTTTGAGAGAAGGGGCTTTGTTGTTAAAGGCCTATTTGATGTAAACCCTAGATTAATTGGTATGTCTATCCGAGGAATTGAAATACAGGATATTGATAATATGGAAAAATTCGTGAAAGAAGAGCAAATAGATATTGCTATTTTAACATTACCTAAATCGAAAGCTCCCAAAATAGGTGCTGACTTAACAAAGTGGGGAATTAAAGGGATATGGAATTTTTCACCCAATGATCTTAAGTTACCTAAACATGTTATTGTCGAGAATGTACATTTATCTGATAGTCTAATGACTTTATCTTATAAATTAAATGTAAGAAAGTTAGAACAACGACAAAGAAGCAAAAAAAGAGGCGAGCTAGGGCTTGGTAGTCCGGATCATAAGAATAGAAGAAACTAGGAGAATGGCCTATGACATTAATACAATGGCTCAGTCCAGCTGTGGTAGGAGCCTTTATTGGCTATATTACAAATTGGTTAGCAATCAAGATGTTATTTCGTCCTTATACAGAAAAACGTATTGGTTTTTTGAAGGTTCCTTTTACCCCTGGTCTAATTCCCAAAGAACAAGGCCGTATAGCTCATTCCGTGGGGCAAACCATAGGAGAACATTTATTAACAGAGGAACTTCTAATAGAAACACTAACAGGTCCACCTATCCAAGACCAATTACGCAGAATTATTAGTCAGTGGATTTCAGAGCTGCAAAAAAAAGATATACCCATTGATACTTGGCTAGAACAGCTTGTTGGAGAAGAATTTCATGCCTTGATTTTGAGGGGAGAAGAAGAAGTAATTCGCTGGATTATGGGGGAACTTCAAAATCCAAAACTACAACAGCAACTAGCTACTTGGGCTATAGATGAAGTTAAAAAGCAGATCCAAAAATCTGAAATAGAAGAAGTGATACGTAATATAGAACTTTCTCCTTCTGCCCTTATAGAGGTTGAGGAATATTTACTGATGCAAGGTCCTACATTAGCGTTTTATATTCAAAAAATATTTCATCATCCTCTTGTGGAGGATAAGCTAAAACAATTTTTAGCTGAAGTAACAAAAAATCAACTTGGAAAAATGGCAGCATTTTTAATTAATCCAGATAAAATTTATCAACGATTTTTAACTGAATTAGAACAGTATGTACTACAAGAAGAAAATCAAAAAGAATTAATTGCATTTATCATTCAGTTTATAAAAGAGAAAAGCAATATGTCACTTCGAGATATACTAGAAATGATCCCAAGCTCTCTCAAGCAAACAGGGCTTGAACAAGGACGCCAATTGTTTACTCATTGGGAACAAAATTTGTATCAAGGACTGATTCAATGGATAATGGATCTTGGAACGTCAGATGTTGTTTATAAGAAACTTCATACAACCCTAAGCCATTGGCGGCAGTTATTTATGAAACGTCCAGTTCATGATTTATTTCGTAAAATTCAGCCGGAAGGCATTGCAATAATTCAAGAGAAGGTAGTTGAAATTTATATTCAGTTGGTACGGGAAAAAGGAGGAATGGCAGTCCAGTTTTTAGACATTCCTAAGCTTGTGGAAGATCAAATTCAATCTTTTGATACTGCTTATACTGAAGCAGTTATTTTATCTATTGCAAAAAAGGAGCTTCAAGCTATCACCTGGTTAGGTGCTCTACTTGGATTTGTTATGGGTATTGTGATTAATTTTCTTTAATATGAAATGAAATGTTAATGATTTTGTAACATGATTTCTATATTTTTATAGTATACTAAAGAAAATGGATCAGGGGGGATGAGATGAAAAAAAAGTGGATGATATGGAAATATGTGATTGTGGTTTCGTTTTTTTCTTCTTTTCTATGGACCAGTACGACTTTGGGACAACCCCGTGAGGAATATGGGCAACCTTTTGGCAAATATAAAGGACCTTTAGGTATTGAGGTTATTAGTTTTTCACCAAACTGGAAAGAGCCTCATCAATTAGAAACAGTTTATAAAGAATTGCTTAATAATTTTTATTCTGAAGAAATTCAATATTTTTCAACTGTTTATATTTATCCGGATTCTCCAGAAGGGGTTGCGGCATATTATTATCCCGACTTTGATTATGGGGATCAAGGTCAGTATATTTATAAAAAGGATAGATATATAGAAATATTTAATGGAAAAGACTATCAAGATGTCTCCCAATTTGCTAGAATTCTTTCTCATGAATATGGTCATCATTTTACATATTACTACCTTCTTACCAAGGAAAATCGACATTTTGCTGAATGGAAGGACACCCAGTATGCTCAAATTAGGAATTTTAAGAGTTATCCAAAAGTAAAGTATTATTATGCTCATGAAGACGATTTACATTATGAGCGTATATGGGATATTTGTGAAATTGCAGCAGAAGATTATGTTCAGTTATTTGGTTCACCTTTGGCAAAAAGTTCAACTTTGTATTATGATGCGGTTCAAAGAGTAGAAAGAAATATACAAGAAGTATATTATGATAATCATCATTTTAATCTTATGCCACAGGAAAATTTACATTTACCATTGGCTACAGAAGTGCCTGGTTTATATTTATATTGGTTAGAGCTAGCAGGCTATACAAGTACACCACCTAAGCTACCTATGAAGCCTCAAATCACTCTTCGAGATTATTATCCTGTATATGAAGACTATTACCAATATCATATTCAATGGTCACCAGCATCTCATGATCCACAAATGAAATATGAATATACTTTGGTAGCATACCCTACAGGAGAACCCAGTTTGCCAGAAGGGGTTAAGACAGTATCTTCTGGTCAGCCCTTAGAAGCATTTGCAGGCAGTGCAGTATATAATGGGGGCCGGGGAACGATGAATGTATTATTAGATAATTACGAAGGCTCTTATACCTTTCAGCTTTTTATAAAAGATCAACGAGGTTATGTATTTTCTTCAGATCCTCTTCATGTTCATTTTGATCATAATAAATATAAAACGGAATTTAAAGATTTTTCTGCTAATCATTGGTCTTATCCTTATGCAGAATTTTTGTTGCAAGCAGGGCTTATTAAAGGTTATCCTGATGGTACTTTTCAGCCAGAACGGTTCATGAGTAGAAGTGAATTTATTAGTTTGGTGATACGCAGTTTTTACTATCCAGAAGTAGGTGAACCAAGTTCACATTGGTTTATACGAGATGGTTATTTCCAAGCAGCTAAAAACTTAGGGTTGATTCGCTCGAGTGATTATGGAGTGAATTTTATCAATTTTAGAATGGATGATCCCATCACTCGGGAAGAAATAGCTTTTATATCAGCACGATGTATGGAACTCACTTTTGGAATGGATGATTTTTGTCCGAATTCCAAAGTCTTCAAAGATCAGCATCGATTTCGATATAAAAAGGAAATAGATGTTATGGCATCTTGCTATATTATACAGGGTTATCCAGATGGTACTTTTGGACCACATAAATATGCAACACGGGCAGAGGCCATTAAGGTTTTGTATGGGCTTTTGCGTATTATATAAAAAACACCTCTTTTTTCTAAGATGAATAAAAGTCATTTTGGGAAAAGAGGTGATTTTTTATCTAGAAAAAAATTGTAATATCCGCTATACTATAAATAGAGAGCTTTAGAAGAGAGGTGTTTTATGTTTTTTCGAAGAAAAGCCAAAAAGACTAGTTTTTCAATGGAAGAATTAAAATATAGTAAAGTGCCAATACTTATCTTAGATAAGTTCTGGCATGATATGTTTCCAGCAGAAAAAAAAACAAAGCAAATTCTTGCCTTGGAAGCTAAACTCAGCAGTGCTATTAAAGAGCAAGGGCAAGCCACTAATGATCGCAAAACTTATATAAAAATAAAAAAAGATATTATGAAAGAAATCTTGGAACTTACAACAGAAGCTTATGATAATGAAAACACAGAGGCCAAGGAAAAAATGGTTAAAAACCAACAGTATATCCTTGAGATCAATGAAAAAATAGAAGAAATTACTGAAAGATTAAGACAACTTCCAGAAGAAATCCAAAAGGCTAATGGAGAATTATTTGAAGAAAGTATGAAGTTATCCTATGGAACGATGAAAAATAAGGAGGCTGAAATTAAAAAGTTAGATAAAAAGATTCAAGAGCTAAGGAAGGAATTAAATCAAAGTCTAGAGCAAAAAGTTACTTATGAAGAAGAAGTAGAAAAGCTATACTCTTATCTTCATCATATGATAGGTGCAGATTTTGTTGAAAAATTAGATCAAAAGTTTTGGGGTGACTCCTTATGAAAGGTATCGGAGTTGATATGATAGAAATTCATAGAATTCAAAAAGCTGTAAAAAAACAATCACGATTTTTAGCTAAGTATTTTACTAAGGATGAGAATAAATTATTTATAATGAAAAACTATCTTCCTCAAACTATAGCGGGTAATTTTTGTGCTAAAGAAGCAGTAGCAAAAGCTCTTGGAACAGGATTTAGAAAGTTTAGCCCCATTGATATAGAGGTATTGCGTAATGAGCAAGGACAGCCTTACATCAAGTTATATGGAGAAGCAGAAAAAAGAAAAGATGAGCTGGGAATTGAGAAAATATGGATATCTATATCTCATTGTCAGCAATATGCGATAGCCTATGTAGTAGCAGAATAAAGAATGACATAGATATACACGATGATAACTGGAATTTCCCAAGATGCATATCCGTCGTCTCGCACTTAAGTTGCCCTTCATGTTGCAACCTTTCAACATGGTGATAAAAGTCGCCATCTTTGCCGATAGTATGCACTTACTCAGCAATTGGTGTATTTTCAGTTATGAATGTGGATATTTATATAAATACTTATGAAAAAAGGAGGCATGGATGTGTTAGCGAAAGATATTATGGAAAAGAGTGTTATATCTGTTTACAAGGAAAAACCAGTGGAAGAAGTGGTCCAATTATTGGTAGAAAATAAGATTAGCGGTGTACCTGTTGTTGATGAAGAGGGAAAAGTAGTTGGTATTGTAACAGAAGCAGATTTATTAACGAAAGAAAAAGAGCCGCGTTTTCCTTCATATATTGAGTTTTTGGGGAGTATAATATACATAGATGGTGTCAAACAATATGAAGAGGATCTAAAAAAATTAGTTGCGAGTAAAGCAGAAGAAATCATGACTACGCCTGCTTATACCGTAAAAGAAGATGCAGAAATAGAAGAAGTAGCATCTTTGATGGTAGAAAAAAGAATTAACAGGGTACCCGTTGTGAATCAAAAGGGGCAGTTAGTTGGCATCATCAGCCGATCTGATATGTTAAAACCATTGTTAAACCAATCATAGGGGGGATGAGTTGAAAACAAGAAAGTTACTTTTGGTGCTAATGATAATCAGTCTTTTTGCAGGCTGCAAAATGAGATCTACCAAGGAACTTTCACCAATGGAAAAAATACAAAAGCGATATATGGGATTAGATTCTTATGAATCTCTCGTCAAGGTGACTTATATTTCAAAGCAGGGGAAAAATGAGTACAAAATGAAGCATTATTATAAGCGAAGTGGTGAATACCGCATTGAAATTGTAGAGCCTCAAAATCTAGCAGGGATTGTTACAATTTTTGATGGCCAAAAGGTGATGCAAGCCAATCCCAAAATTGAAGGAAAGGCCATTGTAGAAATTGAAAAGTCTCCTTATCGTGAAGAAATTTTACTAGGTAATTTTTTGAAAAATTATTTTCAATCCCAAGAGGTCAGTATTGAAGTAGGTAAGATGGGAGAAGGGGAAGTAACTGTATTAGAAACACAAATTCCTGGTGACAATCCTCTTTTATCCTATGGGCGATTATGGGTGGATAATGAAAGCCATGATCCTATATATATGATTCTCTATGATAACAAACAAGAAAAACGTATTGTTGTACAATACGAAGAATTTATGTATAATAAAACCTTGGATGATAGACTTTTTGTCATCGAATAAATGAGGGGGCATCCAAGGAGGGATCCATTTGGAAACATACCAACGAGCTGTTGCAGAAATTAACTTAGATGCGTTGCAACATAATATAAAAGAGATAAAAAAACAAGTACAATCTAAAAGTCAAATTATGGCTGTGATCAAAGCTGATGCATATGGTCACGGGGCTGTAGAAGTAGCAGAAGTTTTAATTCAGCAAGGGGTTAGTCGTTTAGCTGTTGCTATTTTAGAAGAAGGTATTCAACTGCGGAAGGCAGGTATCCAAGTTCCTATTTTAGTTTTTGGATATATATCCCCTTCTCAGGCATCTAAGGTAATTGATTATCAGTTAACCCCAACAGTATTTACATATGAAATGGCTCGAGCTTTTTCGGAAGCAGGGGCAAAACAGAAGCAAGATGTACCTATCCATATTAAAATTGACACGGGGATGGGAAGAGTAGGATTTCTAGCAGAAGAAAAGAGTGTTAAAGAGGTCCAAAAAATAAAAAGTCTTCCTAACCTCTTTTTAGAAGGGATTTATACGCATTTTTCCACTGCTGATGCGGAAGAGAGAACTTTTACAGAGAAACAAATCAATAAATTTAATCACTTTATTCAAGAAATAGAAAATAAGGGAATTCAAATACCTATTCAACATGCTGCCAATAGTGCAGGTATTATGGAGTTTACAGAAGGATATTTGAACATTGTAAGAGCAGGAATTATTCTTTATGGCTTATATCCTTCTGTAGGGATGGGGCATGAGAAGGATTTATCTCTACAACCTGTTATGTCCCTTAAATCTCATATTGTCCATATTAAAGAAGTAGAAAAAAATATACCTATTGGTTATAGAAGGACCTATGTTACTGACAAAAGAACAAGAGTAGCTACTATACCAGTAGGCTATGGTGATGGATACTCTAGAGGGTTATCAAATAAAGGAACTGTTCTTATTGGAGGGAAAAGGGCTCCTATTATTGGACGTATTTGCATGGATCAGTGTATGGTAGACATTACTCATATTCCAGAGGCGAAGATAGAGGATGAAGTCGTGCTTCTTGGTCGTCAAGGGTCTCAAGTGATTTCCGCACAAGAGATAGCAGATCTAATAGAAACGATTCCTTATGATGTTGTTTGTATGGTTGGAAAACGAATTCCTAGAATTTATATTAAAAATCAGCAACAGGTAAAAATGAATCATTACTTTTAACCATTCGTATACATTAGTTACACTATGGTAATAATATCAAAGAAGAGTAGGTATTAGGGGAGTGATACAGGCTGTGAAAAAGAAGAATAAAAAAGTAGATGTACACTCGGAGTACGGTTTCGTAGAAATGATTAGTCGTTGGATGAAAGATTATGAGGGTGTTGCAGAGTTAGAAAAAGGGTATCAAGAAATGGCGGAAATCAATCTAGGCTTATCAGAACTATGTTTTGAAGTTGAAAGTGAGGTTGAGCAATTTTTTGAGCAACAAATAGCGGAGTGTGAGTAACGTGCAGGTGAGACGTGGTGATATATTTTATGCAGATTTAAGCCCAGTGGTCGGTTCAGAACAAGGAGGTATTCGCCCTGTTCTTATTATTCAAAATGATATTGGGAATAAATATAGCCCAACTGTAATTTGTGCAGCCATTACTTCTCAAATTAACAAGGCAAAATTACCCACTCATATTGAGATTCATGCAAAAAAATATACCTTAGTGAAAGATTCAGTCATTCTTTTAGAACAAATTCGAACCATTGATAAAAAGCGGCTAAGGGAAAAAATTTGTCATTTGGACCATGAACTAATGGGAAAGGTTGATCAAGGGTTAATTATTAGTTTAGGATTACATGCTTAAGCTGCATAAGGATTAAAAAATTGTTGATATTCATTATAAAACATGATATAATAATTATTATTAGATAGTAAAAAATAAAAATAAAGAACTATCTAAATATAGTAAAATTATATTTTACTTATAGGCGGCGGAAGCAAAGAGGTAGAATAAATTCATTCGTTCTGTACATAATAATAACAATGTTAAATTTGAATAACATAGGAGGAATTGTTATGGCAGATAATAGAAATAATTCAAGTTTTGGAGGATTGATTATTCAATTTATAACAACAGCTATTATTGTAGCAATAGCGGCATTTTTAACCCCAGGTTTTAAAATTGATGGATTATGGGCATTGATTTTAGCAGCTATTGTTATTACCCTCTTAGACTTTGTTATAAGAAAAGTAACAGGTGTAGACGCATCACCTTTTGGAAAGGGTATTGTAGGCTTCATTGTATCAGCGGTTATTTTATATCTCACAAAATATATAGTGACTGGCTTTGAGATATCTATACTAGGGGCTATTATTGGAGCTCTGGTTATTGGTATCGTAAATGCTATAGTGCCTGGAAAAGCGTTCTAGTCGATGTAGGAAATGGAATAAATTTGAATAACTTCTAAAATAGTATATAATCTAAAAAAAGATATGTGAATAAGGCGTAATTATCTAGTTTCGCCTTACTTACATATTTTTTTTATTGCCTTCATTTAACAAAGTATAGTTTGTCTTGTTTATAAGGAATTAAACTTTCTTAGTTTCTTAAAAAACACATTTTTTGTACTTGTCTTAATTTGTTTGACTTGTAGTTTCTAAAAAAATGTATATAATGAAAAGGTATGAGGAGAGCGATACAATATATGTAGCAAATGAGGGGGGAGTCAAATCGATTTCACTATGATTTTAAATCAAATTTTTATATTATTTTTATTAATGATTGTAGGCTATATTGCAAGAAAAGCAAATGTTTTTTCAAGTTCCGATAGTAAAGGGTTAAGCAGTTTATTGATTAAGGTAACTATGCCTGCCATGATTATTCATTCCATGCAAAAACCTTTTGATCCTCAACTTTTTCGTGAAAGCCTTCAAGTATTGTTTTTTTCTTGCATTGTTTATACAGTGAGCTTTTTTATAGCAAAGTTATTTGTTATTCTGTTTCGGCCTCAAGAGAAAGATCAAGGGGTTTTTCAATTTATGATTGTGTTTTCTAATGTAGTGTTTATGGGGTATCCTGTACTCCAGGCCATTTTTGGGGAAGAATCTCTTTTCTATGGAGCCATTTATAATTTACCCTTTAATTTATTAGTATTTACTTTAGGAATTTATTTTATTCAGGGTAAAAGAAAAAATACTGAGCAACAACTGCAACAAGAAAAGTGGAAGTTACTTTTGCATCCAGCGATTATTGCTGTAGGAATAGGGTTTACTATATTTCTATTCTCTATTTCTTTGCCTGGACCAATACAAGATACGTTAGGGCTGTTAGGAGGATTAACCACCCCTTTATCTATGATTATTGTAGGTGGGTTACTAGCAGAAACAGATATAAAACAAATTTTTGGCAATTGGCGACTTTATATTCTATGCACTATTCGATTAATTATATTTCCAATGATTACTTGGGGGATTTTGCAGTTTTTCACTAAGGATTTATTGATGTTAGGGATTCCGGTCATTATTTCAGCTATGCCAGTAGCTGCCAATGCAGCTATTATAGCTACTGAATATGATGGAAATGAGGCATTGGCTTCTCAGGGGATTTTTCTTTCTACTCTTCTTTCAATAGGGACCATCCCACTTATGGCATATTTGTTATCTTTATTTTATCAATAGGGCAGAAATGGGAACGAAAGAAGTAAGTTGTTTTATTTAAAGGAGATTTTATATGACAGAAATTTTAAAAGATAAGAGATTTTTTATACGTTTATTTACAATAGCTCTTCCTATCGCTTTTCAAAATTTAATTACATCTTCTCTTAATATGATTGACACTGTTATGATTGGAAAACTAGGAGGGGTGGAAATTGCCGCAGTAGGTGCAGCAAATCGTATATTTTTCTTAATGAGCCTAATACTTTTTGGTATGAGTAGCGGTGCATCTATATTTACTTCCCAGTATTGGGGAAAGGAAGATGTAAAGAACATCCGAAGGATTGTTGGACTGAATTTATTAGCTGGTCTAATTGCATCTTTTATATTTAGTTTAGTGGCCCTTTTTTTCCCAGAACAAATTTTACGTATTTTTTCAGAAGATCTTGCTGTTATTCAAAGTGGAAGCGCATATTTAAGGGTGGTAGCTATAAGCTATATTTTTACAGCAATTACCTATGCTTATGTGTTTACTCTACGAAGTACAGGAGAAGTAAGGCTTCAAGTTATTATTAGTATTATATCTATTTGTATTAATGCATTTTTTAATTGGGTTCTCATTTTTGGTACCTTAGGCTTTCCAGAGATGGGAGTCAAAGGTGCGGCTTTAGCTACGGTTATTGCTAGAATAGTAGAATGTATTGTACTTGTAATTATTGTTTATCGCAGAAATTATGCTGTTGCTGCAAGGTGGAAGGAAATGACGGATATTACTTGGGAATTTACTAAAAATTTCTTCCAAACAATTTCTACAGTGGTTTTAAATGAATTTACATGGGCCATAGGGGTGACTATGTATTCTGTTATTTATGGCAGAATGGGTACGGATACTTTGGCTGCTATGAATATTGCAGCTACAGTAGAACAAGTAGCGATGGTATTATTTATGGGCATGGGTAGTGCGGCGGCTGTGATGCTAGGTAATGAGATTGGTGCTTCTGAATATGAACGGACCTATGTCTACGCCAAAAGGCTTTTAATCATAGGACCTATTTTTGCTTTGTTTATAGGTGGAATTGTTATTATATTATCTCCATATATTTTATCGGTTTTCAATATAGACGCTGTCGTTAATGATTATGCTCAAAAGTCCTTAATAGTTTTCAGCCTTTATATGTGGGTTAAAGTATTTAATTTAATTAATGTTGTTGGAGTATTACGAAGTGGTGGAGATAGTCGTTTTACCTTTTTACTAGATATGATGGGAGTTTGGTTTATTGCAGTGCCTTTAGGTTTTTTGACAGGGCTTGTGCTAGAATGGCCTATTTACTTGGTATATGCAAGTATTTTATTTGAAGAAGTAGTAAAAATGATTGTTGGGATGCGACGAGTAAAATCTAAAAAGTGGTTAAAAACAGTGGTGGGATAAAACTAGTTCCACCACTGTTTTTTTATATTATTCTATTTCATACTTATTTTACTAAATTACGTTTATAGTCATGGAAGCCTTACTCACGCCATTTTAAGAATTTTTTTTCAATCCATACAATAGATTGATATAGTAAAGCCGCCATAATACCTAGTATTAGTATGCTCATCATAACCCAATCAAGTTTAAAAATTTGGCTGCCATAGACGATTAGGTAGCCAAGACCAGCTTTAGAAACCAAAAACTCTCCAATTATGACACCAACTAAACAGAGGCCCACGTTTACTTTCAATGCATTAATAATAGTTGGAATACTGGCAGGAAGAATGACTTTGGAAAAAATGTGTTTCTTGGTACCTCCAAATGTTTGAATCAATTTTATTTTCTCTTCTTCCACCTCTAAAAATCCATTAAGCACCGTTAAAATGGTCACTATAATGGAAATGGATAAAGCTGTAACGATAATAGAGGACATGTTGTTTCCAATCCAGACGATGAGAATTGGTGCTAATGCTGTTTTAGGAAGGCTGTTAAGAATGACCAAGTAAGGCTCACTAACATCAGAGAGAAAGGGGCTGGACCAAAGTAAAATGGCAATCCCAGTGCCTAGTAAAGTACCTAGAGAAAACCCAATGATTGTTTCCCATAAAGTAACACCAATATGCAAAAACAAAGTATGATTTTTAAACATCTCTTGGACGGTTTTAAGGACACGACTTGGACTACTAAAAATAAATGGGTCCACCCATTTTCGCTGTGCTGCTATTTCCCATAATAGAAAAAAGAAAATACATACAATCCATTGAGTGATCCAAATAAGACGTTTGCGTTGCTTTGTTTTTTGGATATACTGTTGATGAGCAGGGGAGTAGGCCTTTGGCTTAGACTTTTCTTTCATTATCGTTCAACTCCTTCCAAATAACTTGAAAATAATGTCTAAATTCAGGTGCTTCTCTAGATGTTAAGGGGGTACGATTTGCAATAGAAAAAGTTAGAGGAAGAGCCATTTTCACCGTAGCGGGTCGCTGGGTGAGTATAATGACTCGATCAGACATACTAATTGCTTCAGAAATATCATGGGTAACCAAAATAGCTGTTTTTCCTTCATTTTTTATAATTCTACCGATTTCATCAGCTACATTAAGCCTTGTTTGATAATCAAGAGCAGAAAAAGGTTCGTCTAAAAGAAGAATCTCCGGGTTTACAGCCAAAGTTCGAATTAAAGCCACTCGTTGGCGCATTCCTCCAGAAAGCTGAGAGGGAAAATAACTTTTAAAATCCCCTAAGCCATATTTATCTAATAAATCGTGGGCATATTTTTTATTTTCGGGGGTTAGTTTCCCTTGAATTTCTAATCCTAAATAGACATTATTTAAAATATTTCTCCATTCAAAAAGATGATCTTTTTGTAACATGTACCCAACAGTACAAGATTGCTTTGTATCCGGGTTATTTTGTAAAGTTATTTTCCCGGAAGTGGGGGTTAATAAACCAGCAATTAAGGATAAAAGTGTAGATTTTCCGCAGCCACTTGGTCCTACTATGCTAATAAATTCCCCAGGATATACAGAAAGAGACAAATTATCTATTGCTTTTGTTTCTTCAGATAGGGTATGATAATTCATAGAAACAGAATTTAAATCTACAATGGGTGTCATAGACATCCTCCTTTCAACTCAGTATAAATTGTAATAGATTTATCAAGTAACTATACATATGGTAGTAGAGATTTAAGACCAAGCCACTGACAGCTTAGTATATAAAAATCATTTGTATTGATCTACTATAATATATTAAGAAAGGGTCCGTTATGTGAAAGGGTGGAATTTATGATTTGTCCGAAATGTCAAGCAAAGCAAAAAGTAGGGGCTTGTTTTTGCCATCAATGTGGATGGGGGTTAAAGACTAATTCAGGAGGTAGCCCTAGGGAGAGCCAAGTGAAGGCAAAAAGGAAAGGGTTTTCCTTTCGATCTAATTTTATTCAGGCTTTTTTTTTAGGACTTATGATTCTTAGTATTTTTGGGATTTCCATTTTTTTAATAGCTATTCTATTTGTCAAGTAATAATAATTAAGCTCTTAGAAAATGGGTAAAAAAGTATATAAGGAAGGTTGGGTATCGTGAAAAGTAACAAACTAACCAAAATAATGATTTATCAATTGATTTTAGTTGGTTTTTTGATTTTTTTTAAAATTTATACTGCGATTACTGGTATACCAGATAGTTCTCAGAACATGAGAAATATCCAACGAATCCAAGAAAATACAAATAAAAAATCTTATGCTTTTGCAGTAGTAGGCAATATACAAAATTCGATAGACATCTTTGATGATAAAATTGCCAAAGAATTAGAAAAACAAAAAGTTGATTTTATCATTTCGGCAGGAAATGGAATTAAAAAAGGATCCGACCAGTATTATCGTTTGTTCAATAGGACAATTCAAAAACTTTCTATTCCTATGGTTGTTGGAATTGGTGAAGGAGAAGTAGCGGAAGAGGGGGTAGGTAGGTTTTATGAACATTTTGGGCCGCCCTGCTTTAGTTTTGATTTAGGGGAAAGTTATTTTATTTTTTTAGATACGACAGGGAAAACACCCTATGAGTGGCAAACAAATTGGCTAAAAGAAGAGTTGGAAAAAAGTCTTTCTTATTCTTATCGTTTTGTTATTATGCAACAATCTCCTATTGAAAAAGGAGAAAAATATAAAAGTGGTAAAGTAGAAAAAATAAAATATAAAATAGAAACATGGGCGGATCTTTTTGCAAAATATGAACCTTCCATTGTTTTTACCTCTCCATTTCAGCTATTTGAGGAAGAACAGATTGGACCCACTCATTATTTTATGACAGGCGGAGGTGGAGGAAAGTTAGTAGATAAAGAAGAAAAAAGTTTTTATCATTATATAAAGGTAGAAGTTGGACCTGAACAGATTCTGTGTGAGGTTGTTCCAGTATCTACATCATTTCTTGGGTGGATCCCTCAGAAAGTAAAGAATATATGGATTGTATTACAAACCACCATATATAGTTACTGGTTAGATATCTTATTCATATTAAGCTGGTTAGGGCTATTTATCACTGTTTTATATTATGCATTTACTAAAGAAGTAGATTATTATCCTGATTTGGAGGAAGAAGACTGGATATTACCTCCTGGTTCACAGTTAAACATTGCTATGTTCACCAACAACTACTTCCCTTTTGTAGGTGGAGTACCTATATCTATTGAGCGACTAGCGGAAGGTTTACGTCGCCAAGGGCATCGTGTTTATATTTTCGCACCTTTGTACCCAGAGCCTTATCATCAGGAACATTCAGATACTATGCGTTACAAATTGTTGCGTTATTTGAGAAGGGCAGAGTTTAATTTACCTATTATCAATATTTTTTCTCCTAAAATTGAAAAAGATTTCAAAGAATTAAATATTGATGTAATTCATGTACATCATCCTTTCTGGATGGGAACAAAAGGCTTAAGACTAGGTAAAAAGTATAAGATTCCGGTTATTTTGACCTATCATACTCGTTATGAAAAATATGCTCATAATGTACCAGTTATTGGGCCCATTTTCAAAAATATGCTACCTCACTATATGGTAAAGAGATTTGCGAAGAAATGTGATGGTGTTTTTGCACCCACTGATACAGCAAAAGAATATTTGCGGAATTTAGGAATTAACCGCTATATTCAAGTATTATCAACAGGGATTGATTTTGATACTTACGAACAAATACCGACAGAAACCATAGAAAAAATTCATGATAAGTATAAACAGGGAGTAGAGTTTTTATTCTGTTCTGTAGCTAGATTGACTCAAGAAAAAAACTTATACTTTTTACTTGAGGGATTAGAATATTTGAAAAAAAATATGAAAACTTCCTTTCGGTGTATGGTCATTGGAGAGGGACCAGAAAAAGACTCATTATTGGCTAAGGTAAAAGAAAAGCAACTAGAAGATTGTATATTATTTATTGGAAGAGTGTCTCCAGATGAAATTTATTCTTATTATAAAGCCAGCGACTTATTTGTATTCGCATCTAAGTCAGAGACCCAAGGTATGGTTTTGTTAGAAGCTATGGCAGGGAAATGTCCTGTTGTTGCTGTACAAGCTAGTGGAATTGATGATGTCATTATCAATGGATATAACGGATTCAAGACAAAGGAGGAAGCCCACCTTTGGGCTGAAGCAGTTCAATCTGTAATAGAGCACCCAGAACAATTGCAAAAGATGTCTGATCAAGCTTATGAATTTGCAGGTAATTATTCTATCGATGTTATGGCCCAGAAGGCTCTGCAGGTTTACTATCGAGGAATATGTAAGTGTGAAGTGCCAGGAGAATTATCTACAAAGAAGATTGAAGCGTGATAAAAAAAGTGGGAAGGAGACAGAAATGGAAGAACAACAGAGTTTTTTTCAACGATGTTTAGGTCGAATTTTCATTTGGTATTTAGAATGGGTATATAGAACAAGTAAAATTAAATTTGAAGGAGAAAAGGATTTTTTAACTGCTGATTATAAGGAAAAGTTTATTATAGGAATTTGGCATGGTGATAGCTATTGCCTCTATCCTTGCATGAGACAAGAGGGTATTGCTGTTATTACAACGGAAAATCAGCGGGGAAATTATATTGTAGATATTTGCAACCATTTTGGCTATTATCCTATTCGAGTTCCCGATGAATCTACAGGTGGAAATTATTTTTTAAAGATTCGGCAAGAAATTAACCAAGATCCAAAAAGGAGTTTAGCTATCACTTTAGATGGTCCTTTAGGGCCTTACCATGAACCCAAGTTGTTTTCTTTTGCCTTGGCTCTCTTTACTAAGCGTAAAGTGCTTCCAGTATCTATACGGGTAAAGCGGAAATTTCATCTTTTTTATCGATGGGATCGTTATGCGATTCCTTTGCCTTGGAACCAGATGACAATACGTATCCACGATCCCATTGAAGTAGAGAAAAAAGATATTAAAGAAGGATTTTCTCTGTTACAGACTAAGGTAGTAGGTATCATGAATAGCTTATCAGTAAAATAGAAGAATTTATAAATAGGTTTTAATTATTAGGAGTCCGTTACACAATAGGGGGGAATTTATTATGACTTACAAGGAAATTATTGAAAAAGTAAATAAGGGTGAAATTCTTATAGGTATCGAACCTGCTTATGCAAGAAGCTTTTTTAGTAATATAAGAAAAGATAAGGAGTTGAAAACAAAGAATCTGCAAAAACATTCTTTTGTAGTTAATCTACTTCTTGCTTTTTCTTTTTATTCGTTGATTCTATTATGTGTTTTTGCTATTAGTCTTCTTAAATGGTATAGTATACTGTTTATACCAATCACAATAATGTATTTCATTTATTTCCAGTCCAGATCATCTATGGGTAGGCAGAAGATTATTGGGCCTATAATATATCTGATAGTATGTTATTTAGAGGCTTTTAAGCATATAAATGGGCCCTTTAATGTAGTAGGATTTTTCTTGTTATTGCCATTGCCCTTCATATCGACTAGGATGATGTATTATTACTCATGCTCAGTGTTAAGGAATCTCGTTATGAAAAACGAGTTACTGTTTAATAGACTATATCAAAGTGCAGTATTTTTAAAGTATGAAAGAGATGATAAATTATTAGGTGAATGAAAAAATTCTTAGTAAAACACTAGGTATATAAAAAGGACTACAGATTTTTTGTTGTAGTCCTTTTTTATATACCTAGTGTTTTATACCGCGAAAAGAAATTTTTCCTTCTTCTAAAGTAATAAAAACTTCGCATCCTTCTGGGTATTCTTGACGCAGGAAGCCTTCAGCAATTTCATCTTCAATATACTTTTGAATAACGCGGCGCAGTGGGCGTGCTCCATAGCGAGGATCATATC
>JAAZLH010000082.1 GCA_012799415.1 Candidatus Epulonipiscium sp.
CAGTTATACCTTCTGCGAAACAGGCAGCTACAGCCAAAATAGGAAGTTCATCGATTAAGGTAGGTATAATATCACCTTCTATTATCGTTCCCTGTAAAGAAGAAGAGCCTATGACAAGATCTGCTACGGGTTCCCCTGATACATGACGAGGATTTAGAATTTCAATATTGGCTCCCATTCTTTGCAGAACTTGAATCACACCATTTCGTGTTGGATTGATGCCAACATGAGTAAGGCGTAACTCTGACTGGGGTAAGATAGCACCTGCAACAAGGAAGAAGGCTGCAGAAGATATATCACCGGGAATAGATACTTTTTTCCCTATTAGCTGTTGAATGGGTTCTGAAGTAATAGTGACCCCCTCTGTTTTAATTTTTCCACCAAAATAATTCATCATCAGCTCTGTATGATCTCTAGATCTAGCTGGCTCTACAATGGTGGTTTGACCTTCAGCATATAAGCTGCTAATTTAGTTGTATTCGCTTACTACCAAAAATAAAAAAGGCCCTCTTCATTATGTCGTTTTTTACAATTTATTCCTTAAATACAGCATTAGAAGATTTATAGCATATGTTATGATCAATTGATGAATTTTAAATTATTATGGATTAGTGAACTCCAATTAAGAAGAATATTCAGACAAGTGTTGACAAATAAGATTTTCCAATGCAAAATAAAGGTGAATATAGTCATATTTGAATATTAAGAATTATTATGGAATTATTTTAGAACACAATAAAATTACACTATATAAAATGTTCAAATAATTACAAAAAGGGGGTTCGATGGTTTACTTTATGTACAAAATTATTTTAATTGAAGAAAAAGAGGAGGATATTTATTATGAAAAGATTATTTAAGAAAGTTGTATGTTTGGTAAGTGTGATGACGCTATGCTTATCCACTATTGTATTTGCAGCAGGGGAAAGTAAGAGTGAAAAAAACTATCCTAAGTCAATAGTTGTTGAAAATATTATTGAAAATGATGATGGTTCAATAACTGTTGAGAGACGGTTGCTTCAATTTTTGGGTACAGGTTATATCAATGGAAATGGCGTTAACTTAAGATCGGGACCAGGCACATCATATTCATCAAAAGGTTATTTATATTATGGAGATAGTGTTGGTGTTTATAACGACACTGAAGTTAGTGGAGATTGGCTATTTGTATATGTTAATTCAGGGACTTTGGATGGCAAGGATGGCTACGTTTATGATACTTATATTACAATTACTTCGCCGGCAAGGCTTTCACCGGCAATTGAATGATTTTCAAACTATATAAGGAACCTACTATTAAGTAGGTTCCTTATATAGTTTGAAAAAGTATTGACACAACCTCCTACATGGTGTAATATAAACATGAACTACAATATGTAGGAGGTTGTGCATGAATAGTATTATAAAAATTTCAGATTCTGAAAAAGAGGTTATGGAGGTGATATGGGCAGCAGAAGAATGGATTACTATTCCTTCTATTCATGAGAAGTTGTTAGAGAATAAGAAATGGGCATATAATACGGTTGGAACTTTTGTCCAGAGGCTTTGTGAAAAGGGCTTTTTACAAAGTAAGCGTGAAGGAAAGGCAAATAGCTATAAAGCAATTGTCTCAAAGGATAGTTATAAGCGGGCATTAACTCAAAGTTTCTTAAATGAAATTCATAACGGATCACAAAAAAGTCTTATTTCATGTTTGTTTGACGTAAAATTATCCAATGAAAAAATTGATAAACTACTCGAAATGTTAAATAAGGAGTAAGGTTATGATACAGATAATTTTTAATAAGGTCATCTTACTTTCTGTGGTTGGCACACTAATATGGTGTGTATTGAATTTGGTATTTCTTATTTTTGGGAAATTATTTCTACTAAAACAAAAATATTATCTTTTGTTTATTCCATTATTGCTGTACTTAATTCCTATTAATATTTGGTCAAGTTTTAATGTGGAGAAAAAGGAGGATATGGTTGAAACGTTCACCATAAGTGAATCTAGATTTTCACAAATAGTCTCACATGATGTAATGATAGGTTCAAAGAATCAAGATCATTTGGTTAAATATAGCATTAAAGATACTGGAAGTTATGATTTTGTAAAAAAGGATGTATTAAATTTTTTGCCGTACTTCTGGCTAACAGGTGTTGTTATCTTAGCTATAAACAGGATAAAGAATATAATCAGATTTAGGAGATTGTTGAAACAAATTGAGCTTGAGCCTACAAGGGAAATGCTAGAAATATATAATAACTCCCAATATAGCAAATTAGTTAGACTAAAATGTTTTGATGGAATTGCAAGTCCTTTTACAGTAGGCATTTTAAAACCCACTATATTTATACCTAATACACAATTATGCCATCATGAATTCAATATAATATTGTCGCACGAAATGATTCATATTAAGAGGTATGATCTATTTTTGAAAGCTCTTGCAGATTTTGCACAGACAATTCACTTTTTTAACCCATTTATTTACATACTAAAAAGTCAGATTAGTTCATATTGTGAATTATCTTGTGATGAAGCAATTAGTACTAAAATGGATATAGAACAGAAAAAAGAGTATATAGAATTGATATTAGCACTTATGAAAAAAAGTAATACTATGATATCTAGTGATGCTTGTCTATATAACAATGAAAAAAAGATGGAAAGGAGAATGATAGAAATTATGAAACTAAAAAGGAGAAGTAAATTTACCGTAGGAATTAGCGTGATTATAATTGTTGTTTTATTAATTAGTAGTATTGCTTTAGCTAATGCATTGAACGTATCAGAAAATGAGATAACAGCTGATATATCTTTACAATTTGATGATCAAAAGCTCCAACAAATTGTTGAAAACGAGGTTGGCAAAAATTTACACCCAATATCAGACAGTACCATCATTTTTATAAATCCTAATAATGGGCAAGTGCTGGCAGGGATCGGAAATGCACTTGAACCATTTGAACCAATGTCTACATTTAAACTCATTACCTCTTTTATTGCACTAAAAGAGAATAAAGTTACAGTAGATGAAAAGTTTAACTGTGTTGGTTCAACTACTGTAGATAATCATACATTTAGGTGTTGGAAGGTTGGGGGACATGGGGAACAAACACTTTCAAGTGCTCTACTTTTATCTGCTGGTAATCCTATATTAATAGATATCAGTCAAAGGATAGGAACGGATCGCTTTTATAAGAACTATGAATTATTAGGTCTAAATAATAACAGTGAATCAAAAAGTTCTTTTTATAGCTATAATGAGTTTAATGAATTAGAACTTGCACTTACGTCTATTGGTCAGGGATTCAGTGTTTCTCCATTACAAATAGTCTCTGCTGTTTCTGCTATGGTAAATGGCGGGAATTTGTATCAACCTTATATTGATGAAAATTTAAAGCTTGATTTTGAAATAGATGGTAGGGAACAGGTACTTTTAAATCGAGTTTTAGCTGAGGGTGATTCTAATGCTGAAGTGCAACATTTTTTAGGCAGTTTAGCAGATGAATTTAAGATTGTAGGTATTGGTGGAAGTAATGAATTTCTTCCTAGGGGAAGTGGGAACTATGGTGTATCATATATTGCCATTGGGCCTGGACCCATAGAGAACACACAAGTCGTTGGCATTATTCTCCTAAAAGGTGAAAAGGATGTAACGGTAGCAGAAAATACAATAAAAAACATTATAAAAGAATTTATGAAATGATAATATTAAAACAGGTATATCAAATAGACGATATACCTGTTTTAAGTATTTTTATAAGATTATTAAAGTAAGTGAAATCCCCCAATTTAGCCCAATAAATCCAAAAAAATATATTTCCACATTCTTCTTGTGAATGAGAGAACTAAGGAATCAATGACTTGTACATAATTCCTCAAGAATTTCAAAAAAATTAGGGAAAGAAATATCTACGCATTCACTTCCAAGTATTTCTACCCCTTCTTTACTCGCTAATCCAGCAATGGCTAGGGACATAG
>JAAZLH010000083.1 GCA_012799415.1 Candidatus Epulonipiscium sp.
CTTTTCATCTCGGCAATATAGTCAGCACGAGAACGAAAATCCACTTCTGGGTCATTCATAAGCAGTGCCCCAATCTTTGTCTGTAGGTTATCAATAGCAAACTCATCCGCTATAACCGTAGCCGACATAATATCAGAACTTGTAAGATCTTTAAATTCTGATGATGGTAAGTAGGCAGAAAAACCCGGTGCAAAGATAAAATGAGCACTTAAAGAATTAAGTTCTCTATAATTAACTCGTCCCATAACCTCATAACTACGTTTTTCTGCATCTTTATCACCTAAATGCAACGTGACAGTATCCCCAACTTGAACCATATCTTCACCAAATCCGACCAGCAGATAATCACCAGATAAAAACTTCTCACGATCGAAGGTCCCTTCTACCATGTTTTGCTCTAATTTATCTAACCAATAGCTATCAAAACCATAGACCTGTACATTTATGAAATCACCATAGGTACTAAAGTCTGTCTTTTCAATAATTTTCTCAATTTCCTCTTCTGTAAGAGAAGACTTTTGGGCTAAGATTGCTTTACGATGGAAATTTACCAAGGCATCCTGCATTCTCTCCTCTATAGGTGCAAAACCCATGTCATAATAAACCTTGGCAATTTCATTTACGCCCTCAAGTTTTTCTATGTCTAATAATACATCTTCACTTAAAACATAGTTTGGTTGATAGAATCTAGTAAAATTAAAATAATCTGTACTCGCAATGAGAAAATCTCCATTAATATAAGATTCTAGAAATTTATTGACATCAAAGCTGTTTACAAAGGTATAAACAGTGTTAAATAAAATTAGCCCAATAGATAGAGATGCTATGACTAGTACCGCTTTTTTCTTGCTACGAAAAACATTAGACCAGGCCATGCGGGATATCTTTGCTCCGCCCTTACCTCCCTTTATTTTTCTTATATGGGTGGTAACAAGGCCAGTATAACGTACCGCTTCGATAGGACTGACTTGACCTGCTTTTTTAGCTGGACCATGGCAGCTAAATAGCACTGTAATTAGTGCAATTACTGCTCCTAGCAAAAATATCCACGGATTGGGAGTTGCAGCCATATATCCGATGGTAAGAAAACTTAGTAATACAGGAATCAAAACAATACCCAATAGATAACCCAAGAGCAGGCCTATAGGAATACCGATTATGCAAAGCTGCACAGCCTGAAAATTGACAATACGACTAAGTTGCTTTTGTGTCGTACCAATGGTTTTTAAAAGACCATAAAATCGTACATCGCGCATGACTGAAATATAAAAAATATTGTAGATAAGCAGATAACCACTAACCAGTATAATGGAAATAATCAGTATCATCGCTACTATCATTCCACCATCCGCAGTTGTTGAAGTATATGCACCGTTGAGTAAAACTCCTACAGTATTAGCATCAATCCCAATATCTTCGAGAATCATATCTACATTTTCAGCAAGCTTGGATAATTTCCCATCTATATTAGCAATTAGCTTAGTTACTCCATAATACCCTCCACTTATGCGTGTTTCTGCTGGTTTTACACCTGCAAGTAATTTATCTGCCAAGGTTTCTGAAATATAAGCAATACCATAAGGTTTAAGGTTAGTATCACTGTCCCAAAATCCACAAACAGTGAAATCCATACTATAGGGAATTCCGTCTACCTCAAAATCCAAATGTACAACCTGCCCCAATTCCCTCGGTAAACCCATTACATCTAAAATCCAGCTCATTAGGGCAATTTCATTCTCCGCTTCCGGCATCTTACCTGTTGTTGGTTTACTGAAGGTGAATTCAGTAAAATTTTTATCTGCTGCATAAATTTCACAGGGCGTCTGGCGGAAAACCCCCTGGCTGGTTTGAGCAATCAATTGAGATATACCATATTCCTTGATCAATGGGTGTTCAGCCACATGCTGGGCTTCCTCTTTAGTAAGATATTGAAAATCTACTTCCGTACTACGCCCATAGGTATGTATCGCCATCTGCTGTATGCCGTCAGAAAGACTAATTCCAATGGTAAATACAGCCGTAATCAGAACAGTTGTTAGTACAACTGCAATAAGAGCAAATATATTTCGGCTTCTATTCGCAAGAAAGCTTCGTTTGGATAGCTTCCTGATGACAGCTTGGTTATTGTTTCTCATGCTGTCACCGCCCTTCTATGGTGACAATTTTGCCGTCTTCAATCCGGATTACCCGATCAGCAAGTTGGGCGATTTGCTCATTATGAGTAATCATCACCATCGTTTGATGGAATTTAGTAGAGGTCATTTTTAAAATTCCTAAGACATCTTGACTGGTTTTACTATCAAGATTGCCTGTTGGCTCGTCTGCCAGCAATATGGAAGGTTTTGTAGCAAGAGCCCGTGCAATAGCGACGCGTTGTTGTTGCCCTCCAGAAAGATTGTTAGGAAGATCATTTTTCTTCTCTGATAAGCCTAAAGTTTCAATAATGTTATTCACGAAATCTTCATCTACGGTATTTCCATCCAATTCAATCGGTAAAACAATATTTTCATACACATTCAGAATAGGAACAAGATTATAATTTTGGAACACAAAACCTACATTTCTGCGCCGAAAAATAGTAAGCCGTTCATCTGTCATTTTTGAAATATCCTTGTCACCGACAATCACCTTACCACTCGTTGGTGTATCCAAACCTCCTAACATATGCAAGAGGGTGCTTTTTCCTGA
>JAAZLH010000084.1 GCA_012799415.1 Candidatus Epulonipiscium sp.
AAACCCAGTAGTATCCATCATGGTAACGAATACTAGGTGCCCATACTGCTTTTCCATGCTCAGGTTTCACATAATTGGGAAAAGGAATCTCATCTGCAATATGATTTATAATTTTCCAGTTGACTAGATCCTTTGAATGGAGAACTGGAAAACCTGGAATACAGTTAAAACTAGAGGCTACCATAAAAAAGTCTTCCCCTACACGTACAATGTCTGGGTCTGAGTAATCTGCATGAAGAACAGGATTTGTATAGGTTCCATCTCCTTGGTCTGATACCCAAACTTTTGGAAAACCACCTTGCCTATACTGTGCTATTTTTGTTTCTATTGTCATCTTCTTTTCCTCCTGCTGGTTAAATATTGTCTAGTGGCTCATATTTGAACCAATCAAAATCAGCTGCAATTCTCTTATTAGAAATTCCATGATTCGCATAGAGCCCTACTAAGGTACCTGTATGTGCTTTTCTAATACCTGTTCCTTCATCACTTAGAAAGCTACAGTCTTCAATGGTACCTACATGATACCAGACAACATTATCATAGCTATACATAAAATGTCGAGTTTGCTTTTCTACTCTTACTTTTAAATATATACTTTTTTGAGTAATACCACCTACGGCAGCAATTTCCTTATGATTCGTCGCTCTGCTTTCCATCAGTTTAATTTTTAATCCATCATCATAGGTGAGATAAAACTTAATAAAGCATCGGGTATCATAATAACAGGTAAGTCCTGCTTGTTGCCCTACATGGGATGGATCAAACTCCATTTTTACTGTTGCTTCATAATGATGATGTTGTTCTCTTCTAACTAATGTATTTCTTGCTTGTATCGTATTTAAGTCAGGAGCTTGTGTCCAAATTCTAGCATATCCAGGTCGTTCTGTTAGAGAAAATTCCTTATCAGGATTTCGAACAAACTCCCATTGCAACCCTAACTTTTCTTCGTCAAAATCATCAAAATATAGGTCCGGATAAGTAACTTCTGGTAGGTTTGGCCGATATTGCTGCTCACTTGGCCCCTTCCCTTCATTCACTGTAAACCAACCATCCTCTGTCCACTGAACAGGATCTAAAAAGGTTTCTCTACCTAAAGTAGTATAACGTCCTTCATTTGTTCGTCCGCCTAGATAAGTAACCCACCATTCTCCATTTTGAGTTTGAACCAATTTTCCGTGACCCGCCCGCTGAAGTTTGGCCTCTGGGTCTTTTTGAGTATGAACTGGATTAAAAGGACAAGGTTCATAAGGACCTAGCAAATTTTTAGAGCGTGCAACTGTAATACAATGACCATAGCCTGTTCCTCCCTCTGCTAAAATTGCATAATAATATTCTCCTTTTTTCAGCAGATGAGGTCCTTCTGGTGCTTCTCGGCCTGTCCCCTCCCAAAGGGTAATTGGCCCTTCTACTACTTCTGTGCACTCATCATTTAATTTCATAATCCGAACACCTGGATGCACCACCATATAATGAGTGCCATCATCATCGATAAAATGGGATGGGTCCATGCCATCATTACGATCTAAAATAATGGGTTTTGAATAGGGGCCTTCTGGCCGTTGAGATGTCATCACTAAATTTTGTCTTATTTCTCCATCATCTCCATTTAACCGTAATGTAACAAAGATATAATAAGTCCCTTCATAATAGGAAATATCAGGTGCCCAAATCCCATGTGAATCGTAAATCCCAGTTAGATCTAAATATTCATTTTCTGTAATGGCATGTCCAATATATTCCCAGTTCACCAAATCCTTAGAATGAGATATTGTAATAGCAGGGAAATATTGGAAAGTAGAGTTTACCATATAGTAATCTTCTCCAACACGAATCACTGATGGATCAGGATGAAAACCAGGTAAAACAGGATTATTATATTGCTTTTTCATAAAACTCCTCCTTTATGTTTATATGCGTAAATTGCTTGGAGTAAGCCCAGTAACTCTTTTAAATGCTCTTCTAAAAGATTGTACACTGTTATACCCCACTTGGTCTGCAATCTCTTGGATCGTCAAATCTGTTTCTTCTAGTAATCGGCTTGCTTCTTTAATACGAACACCTTCTAGATAATTACTGAAATTTTCTCCTGCTTGCTCTTTAAAAAAACGAGATAAGTATCCTTCTGCAAGGCCAAACTGACTAGCTACATCGTATCTTGAAAGATTAGGCTCTTGATAGGATTCATGAATATAGGCAATGATTTTTTCTTTCAACTCAATATTGTGACTCCGTTTCTGATCATTTACTTTTTGAGAAACCGCTTCAAATTCTTCAACCAAAACAGATCGTATCTCATCTAACGAACGAGGGGCAGCAATCCTATCTAAGATGTGTTTAATCCCATCTTCCTCATTCACATGTAACCGCAATTGAATAAGAGTTCCTCTTAATTCATAAATAAATTGCTCATACATAGCCAGGGATAGATTGCGTCTAACAAAATTTTCATCTAAAATTGTATTTAAAAACTCAATTAATTCTTCTGTATCTCCTGTTTTTCCTAAATTAAGAAGCCTCTGTCTTACATCAATTGGATAGTAATATACTGCTTGTTGCTTAGGAATATCTTGATACCAAATACCTTTTGATTGTTTCTTAATTACTTTATTATCCAACACTTCCATAGCTTCTTGATAAGAACGGCTAATATGCTGTACATCTTTATATATATTACCTATTGCAAAAAAAACTTGCATATTATATTGTTTTAATAAATCATTATAAATAGCTACAACTAGATCTTGTATTTCTTGCTTAAATTCTCCTTCATTTTCTTTTTGAGTTACCTTTAAAATAGCAATTTCATTTTCATCAACATCATGTATATATCCATCTTGAGCTATATAGCTACCAATCACATCTTTAATAACAACCTTGGACATCCCTAGCTCTTTTACAATGGTCTCATCTACAAAATGTTGATGCTCATACATACGCAAAATAAGAACCACGTACTGTTTTCCTTCTAAATCCATATGAATATAATTAGCATACGTCATAGTCTCTTGATTACTATTAAAATCGCCTCTAAACAATCGATCAAAGAAAGACACATATAACAAAGGTAATTGCGCTTCCATGGTCTGCTGAAATGTTTCATTTTTCTTAGCCAGCTGTTCAATAGTGCTTTCTATATATTCATAAGTATTTTTCTCAGGCCACTCACCATCTACAAAATCTTTTAGCATAGACACCATGTTTTTTAATGGTTTGGTATATCGCTCTGCCATAGAAATAGCAATAAATCCTCCTATAAGTAAAGAAATAGCAATAAATATCTTAATACTATTTTTAATTTTAATAGCCTTTTGCATTACAATATTGGAGGGAGTAACAGCTACATATTGCCATCCATTATAAGAAGAAGTGGCATAGGCTACAACCATTTCTCTTTGATCTACTTTAATCTGTTGGTGACCTTTTGAATCTGCTAAAGAACCATGAACAAACTGAATTTCCTCTAAATTTGAGCTAGAAGAAGTGATCAATGTTCCATTCTCATCCATGATATAATACCAGCCATCCTCACCTATATTTAACTTCTCTAACAATTGTTGAATCTGATATTCATCAATTAAAATCATGACAGCCCCTTTGGATGTCTTTTCATATTGCAGGGGAAGTGTTGAAATATAGGCGATCTTTGGAGCAGTCTCCTTGTGTAATACATCTGCATCAAAATTAGGTACGTAATGGCCCTTACTATATGTACTTAGTAATTCTATCCAATCTTCATAAGAAAAGCGATTGTTTTTTAAAAAAACATCGTAAAAAAGAGGTGTCCTATATACAGTATCTGGTGTAACAATGGTATCATTATTTTTAAAATAAATATAGAAACTATCCATAACATCAGATTTAATTTTATAAGGCACCAATTCATCTAACAACTTTTTTAATTGGTAATGGTATGTAGGGTCTTCTTCTTCATTTACACTTAAAAGATGCCTTACATTTTTATTAAAAGATAATTGTTGTGAGGTCATTTCTACTTCATGTAGCCACTTATCCATCATGTCGCGAGTTTGTTCTAACATAGATATATTAGAATCTATAATATCTCCCTCTACAGTACCAATGATGGCTGCATAAGATAACGCTCCCATTGTAAGAGGAACTAATAAAACAAAAATATATGATAACATAAAGCCCATAAATAATCGATGATCTTTAAAGGATTTAAACATGTCGATTCCTTTCTTTTCATTAAATAGACTTTTTAATATCCTAACCGATGAAAAAGCACACGTGTGCATAAACCTAAAATGAAATATCTATTTTATTATATCATAGATTTGACTAAATACGAATATCTTTTGCTACTCTATTGTAAAGTTTTATTTTTGTAAATAAGAAAAAGAGAAACCCTCCCTTATTCCATTTAACGAAGAATTTCTCTTTTTGCTTTATAGCCAAGTATTAAATTTCTTTATATAGATTTTCTTTATAAATTGTGTAAGAAGTGAATAGGCTAACAATATCCCTATTAACCATAAGAAATAAAGAGGTGGCAATGATTGTAATCCTATAGATGAGCCAAAAGTAGTAAAAGGAATAGCAATTCCTACCACCATAATAAGCCCTGTTAATAATAATAAGGGTGTTGCTGCTCTGCTTTGGATAAAGGGGATTTTTTTTGTCCTAATCATATGCACAATTAAAGTTTGGGAAAGTAAACCTACAATGAACCAGCCAGAATGAAATAAAGATTGAGTCTCCGGCCCATTGGCTTTAAATACATACCACATCACTAAAAAAGTTATGATATCAAAAATAGAACTAATAGGACCAATATAAATCATAAATCTTCCAATATCATCCGCATTCCACTTTTGAGGTTGTCTTAAATACTCTTCATCCATAGAATCCCAAGGTATTCCTATTTGGGAGATATCGTAGAAAAGGTTTTGGATAAGCAATTGCAAAGGTAACATAGGTAAGAAAGGTAAAAATGCACTAGCCACTAAAACACTGAATACATTACCAAAGTTGGAGCTTGCTGTCATTTTGATATATTTAATAATATTACCAAAGGTCATTCTTCCTTCAATAACGCCTTCTTCTAAGACAATAAGATCCTTCTCTAAGAGAATAATGTCTGAAGATTCTTTAGCTATATCTACAGCTGTATCCACTGAAATGCCTACATCAGCTTCTCTTAAAGCCGGTGCATCATTGATCCCATCCCCTAAAAATCCAACGGTATGATCTTTGCTTTGTAAAGCTTGAATAATCCTTGCTTTTTGTAAAGGTGAAACTTTGGCAAAAACAGTAGTTTCTTCTGCTACAACTGCCAATTCCTCATCATTTAACCCCTCAATATCACTACCTAACAATAAATGTTCAACTTCTAAGCCTACTTCTTTGCAAATCTTTTGAGTTACAAATTCATTATCTCCTGTTAACACCTTCACTGTCACACCATGATCTTGTAAAGCTTGTATAGCATAAGATGCTGAATCCTTAGGAGGATCTAAGAAAGCAATATACCCCATAAGTACCATATCACTTTCATCTCTAACACCAAAATTATTTTCATCGGGAATATCATTTTTTTGGGCAACAGCAATAACCCGCATACCTTCTTTATTAAGACTAGTAACTTTTTCAAATACCTCTTTTTTAATCTGAGGTGTAAGCTCCAGAACTTCTTCTTTATACTCTACAAAGCGACAAATAGATACCATTTCCTCTACTGCCCCTTTTGTAATAAGTTGTCTTTTCCCATTTCGATCTTGGATCACTACTGACATTCTTCTTCTACTAAAATCAAAAGGAATCTCATCTGCTTTGGTATATTCCTTTTCCAAAGCAACAAATTCTTTATCCTTTCCTCGCTCTAAAATAGCTCGATCCATTAAATTCCGAAGGCCTGTTTGATGATAGCTATTGAGATAAGCATGTCGTAATACTCGCGAATCTTCTTCTCCTTGAACATTTAAATACTTTTCAACAACAATTTTATCTAAGGTTAAGGTTCCTGTTTTATCTGTGCAAAGAATATTCATGGCTCCTAAGTTCTGGATTGAATTTAGACTTTTTACTACTGTTTTTTTCTTTGCCATTTTCATAGCTCCTTTGGCAAGATTTGTAGAAACAATCATTGGTAACATTTCTGGTGTTAATCCTACAGCAATAGAAATAGCAAATAATAAAGCCTCTAACCAATCCCTCTTCGTAAGCCCATTGATTAAAAACACGATAGGAACCATAACAAGCATAAAACGTATCAGAAGCCAACTTACACTATTTACCCCTTTTTCAAAACTTGTTTGGGCCTTTTGCCCCACTAAAGAAGTAGCCATAGATCCAAAATAAGTGTCATCTCCTGTAGCTAGTACAACAGCTACGCCACTGCCACTAATTACCGTTGTACCAAGTAGGCAAATATGATCTAAATCTGTAATACTTGTATGATCTGTAGCCAAATGCTTAGGATTGGCTAGCTTTTCTACAGGTTCAGATTCGCCAGTAAGGGCAGATTGACCGATAAATAAATCTTTACAAGAAATAATCCTTACATCGGCTGGAATCATATCTCCTGCCGCCAAATGCAGAATATCCCCCGGAACAATTTGTGACATATCAATTTCTTCTATCCCTTTCCCTTGTCTTAGTATAGCTGATGTAGTAGTAACTAAATTTTTTAATTGCTGGGCTGCTATGCCTGATTTGTATTCTTGCATAAATTGTAATATGACACTGATACTGACCATGGTACCAATGATAATAATAGCAATCCAATTTTGCTCTTCTACTGGCACAGTAGCAACATCTGTCACCCACGATACAATAGCGAGTATAACCAGCACTAAAATAAATGGATTTTTAAATGTTTGTAGTAGTTGAATATACCAAGGAGTGGGTTTTTCCTGAGCAACTTGATTAGGACCATATTCCTCTAGCCGTTTTTTGGCTATCTCTTCTGTCAACCCACCCTCACTCGTTTTTAATATTTGATAAATTTCATGAAGTTCCATTTTACTAAAATTCAGGATATGGTTAGTAACTTTTCTCATATCTTTTATAATTATATCTTTATTTTTCTTTTTCACAACTCATCCCTCCAAAAAAAGGCAATACAAAACTAAAGGTTTCAAATATAAATTTTAACCTTATATATGAATTGTCCCTTATTCATTTGTAATATACAAAAATTATGGTGTAAATTATAATTTTATTGAAAGTTTGGAATGATTAATGATAAATAAACAGTGATAGGCTAAATAGAATATTAGACATAAGAAATAATAACTTAGAGATTATATTCAAAACTGACATCTTACAATAAAAGTAAAAAACGCAAATCTTCAAGTGAATTAGGAAAGTTTAATCTCTTGTAACAAAGGCGAACCTTCCTAGTTTATATAAAAGGAGATGTTCCTTTCCCATCCCGAAGAATGAAACATTCCTTTTTACCTTCACTGTTCATACTCGGTCCTTCTGGCTCCATTCTCCTCACCTCCTTAAATATTTGAGCAAAATAAAAAACCTTTTGCCAAAAGCTCAACGTGACAAAAGGTTTTATTCACCCATTCATTCTCGTTCGAGCTTTGGCTCTACAAGGCGGTGAAGTTGCATTAGGTTAAGCCTTCTTTGTTCGGCAGAACCTGCTAACCAGTTCAGAATGTTTCCACTCTTTCACGGCAGCAACCCATATCCTTGTAGTAACCTCACCTACCGAGGTATACATTTTTTCTTCTCTATCATCATATCCTTTATTTTCATAAATGTCAAATGCTTTTATAAATATACAACCTCATAAGCAGAAATACTGTAGAATAAGGACCTATTAGCACTCAAACTGGGGCTTCTTAAGTAGTGAATTGAGTTTTATAGAAACAACTCTAAAGGACAATCTAAGCAGGAGAGTCGTATAAGCCCTTACGGGAATTTCAGTTATGGGCATGGATATCTTATATAAAGTTTAGGCATCCTGCCCAAGGCATAGGAATTGGAAGAACTTGTTTGCAAAATTCTTGTAGAGCCGGTTGATCCTGAAGATCCCAAGAATATTTTGAATCCTGATGGTCAACACCAAAAAGAAATTGATTTAACTCATCTAAGTTTTCTAGTTTTAAGATTTGATCACCAATTCCTAAATAATAAGCTCCCTCTTTTTCATGATAATTCAGCTGATCTAAATATTCTTGTTTTGCATACTGTGCGAAATAGGTCCGTAATTGATCCATCAATTTAGTATACTGTAAAATTTTTATGGTCCCTACTTGATTTTCTTTTTCTATTTGAACTTCTTGCCTTTGCATAGGAAATTTAATCATATCTTGAGCAGGAAAATATAAATTAATAAATGCTAGTTGATGTTGTTTCATTGCTTGATAGCAACCTTCTATAATTTGATTGCGATCTCCTGCATACTCCTTAATTTTTCCCCATGTATGGTCTGCTTCTTCTGCTATCCCCAGAACAAAATAACCGGAAAACGCCCCATTTTCTCTGATCAAATATACCTGATATTGAAGTTTTCCCCAAGGAGTTGTTCCCCCCTTTAAGAAACCAATAAATTCCTCATAACTCCGATGATAACGAAGATTTTCTCCATGATATAACCGTCTCATATCATCCTCATATTCAGGGGTATAAGGAACTAAATCTATAGATGTTTCTCTAGACTGTGGATAAAATGTTGCTTTATAAAAGTCCCCAGCTACAGAGCATAAACGTCTTCTGTAAACATTCAATCGCCCAGAAACCAACATAAGAAGAATTCCTTCTTGTTTCATATTATCTTCTACATCATCTAGTAAAGTAGTAGCTAGTCCTCTACCTTGATAATCCGGATGGGTACAAACAGCTCCTACTGATCCTACAGGAACCGTAACCCCCTGAATTGAAAAGTTACTTTTATAATAATTCACTACTGCAACTGGTTGATCTTCATCTACCACAACTCTCATACGATCTTTGTTATTTTCTCCTAGCAGTAAAGGAAATTCCTGTCCCATGCTAGGGGGTAAACCTGCATTAATACGAAATACCTGATCAATTAAATCAATTACCTTTTGTATTTCCTCTGTCTTCGTTCCTCTTGGCCCTTGCATTTTTTACCCTCCTTCATTCTACTTTTGTTATCCATATATTTTGCTAAGCATAGCTGCACCAATAATCCCTGCATCATTACCTAAGTTAGATGTAAGTAGTTTAGTTTTTAAAACTCCTCCATAAATATGTCTTTTAACTTCTTCTTCTAATGGCGTAATTAAATTTTCTTTTTGTGCTGATACACCACCACCGATAACAATGGCCTCAGGCTCAAAAATATTAATAATATTAACAATTCCCACTGCCAAATAGCGAATATATTGTTCTAATACTTGACTTGCCACTGAATCTCCTTGTTGGGCAGCATCAAAAGGAATTTTAGCATTCATTCTTTCAACATTTCCTTCTACCATGGTAAACAATAATGAATCTGGGTTTTGGGTGGCTGCTGTACTTGCATCTCTTATAAGGGCTGTAGCTGAAGCATAGACTTCCCAACATCCATGACGCCCGCAACTGCATTTATCACCATTCATATCAATTACATGATGCCCCAATTCTGCACCTGCATGAAAACTTCCAGTAAGAATCTTCCCATTAACGATAACTCCACCACCTACCCCTGTTCCTAAAGTAACAGTAACGGAATCACCATATTTCTTAGCAGCCCCGCTTATACTTTCTCCCAAAGCAGCACTGTTTGCATCATTTTCTATATAAACAGGCACAGATATATATTTTTGCATTTCTGCCCGCATAGGTACATTATCGAACTTTAAATTATTAGCATAAACTAAAATACCATTTTCAGGGTCTACTGATCCTGGGCTTCCAATTCCAATAGAATGTATATCTTTTTCTTCTAATCCCTCTTCTTCCATAAGGCGCAAACAAAGATCTGCCATATCTTTTAAAATTTCAGGATATTCTCTTCCTCGTAGAGTCGGTACACTACTCCGCCGTATGATTTTTCCTTCTTCTGTTACAATAGCTGCAGCTATATTGGTTCCCCCTAAATCAACTCCAATATAATACATATATAATCCTCCATTCATTTTTTTATGAGTCTGTATAGATATCCAAGCTCAAAATCAAGCTTCCGTAAGTACCTATACCGCTCTCCTACTCAGACTGCCCTTTAGAAATGTTTCTATAAAACCCAATAAAAACATTTCTAAGGTAGCTCTTCTTTAGTATATAAACCATATCAAAAAAGGACTAAGTGATTTATTGAGTTTTAAGAACAAAACTCAAATATCTACTTAATCAACATGAGGAACCATCTGAGCATGAGATGCTGGATATGCATCTTGCGAAACTTAGGTTATCATCGTGGATATCTCTATACACGGTTAGATTAAAACTATTGGTTATATTCTCTTTGCCTACTACTGCGTTTTTGCTCAATATTCCCCATCACTCGATCATTTAGTTCTTGTGCAGCATTGTAGCCCATCAGCTTTTGTCTATAGTTAATAGCAGCTGCTTCTGCAATAATAGCTAAGTTACGGCCCGGCCTAATAGGTAAGGAGTGACACACTACCTGATTACCTAAGATATCCATATACTCTTCATTAAGCCCTAGGCGATCATACTCCTTATTGGGATCCCAAAGTTCTAATTTGATAACTAAATTAATTGTCTGTTGGTCTTTTACAGATTCAACTCCAAATAATTCTTTTACATCTATAATTCCTATGCCCCTTAATTCAATAAAATGACGAATGACTTCTGGGGAGGAACCCAACAATGTTTGGGCAGATACACGCTTGATTTCTACAACATCATCGGCAACTAATCGGTGTCCTCTTTTAATCAGTTCCAATGCAGTTTCACTTTTCCCGATCCCACTTTCACCCATAATTAAGATACCTTCCCCATAGATATCAACTAGTACTCCGTGAACAGAGATACGGGGTGCCAACTCCACTTTTAACCAGCGGATAATCTCTGCCATAAAACTAGATGTGGTCTCAGTAGATTGTAAAATAGGAACTCCATTTTTACGCGCATATTCAATCATCTCTGGAAATGGCTCTAAATCCCTACATAAAATTAAGCATGGAATCTTAAAACGAAAAAGGGCCTCAAGCACTTGATTACGAAAAGATTCATCCATTTTGCTTAAATACGTATGCTCTACCTTCCCCATGACCTGAATACGCTCAGAATCAAAATTATCATAAAAACCTGCTAATTGCAATGCAGGACGGTTTACATCGGAAATCGTAATTTTAATATGATCCAACGGAATTTCTGGTGTTAAATTGATTAATCGATGTTTCTGTATAATATCTTTCAGCTCAACAAAAAACACGCCAATCCCTCCCCTTCTTAATAGATGTATTGTACCATATTAAGAAACAACTGCAAAGCAAAAAATTACACTGACTATCACTATATTTTCTTCAAAAAGGTATACAAAACCTACTTCTTCAAGTGAGCTAAAAAAGCTTTGTCCTTGTTTGTCCTTATAAACAAGACGGCCTCCCTGATTCAAACTAAGTATTTATTAATGAAAAAAATCGTATACTGATATAGCTGTCTTTTGATTCATAGTATCTACAGCTTGAATTTCTTCTAGGGTAGCCTGCCGAATTTTTTCTACAGAACCAAAGTGTTGTAATAGAGCCTTTCTTCTTACTGGCCCGATACCAGGAATTTCATCTAAAACAGATTGGATTTGCTGTTTGCTTCTTAATTTTCTATGATACTCAATAGCAAAACGGTGGGCTTCATCTTGAATCCTAGCCACCAATTTCATTCCTTCTGTTCCCATAGGAAGTGAAATTTCTTGGTTTTGATAAAGTAATCCACGAGTACGGTGACGATCATCTTTTACCATACCACAAACAGGGATAGAAAGACCTAAATCCATAAGTACTCTTTCTGCTACATTCACTTGGCCTTTTCCTCCGTCCATTAAAATCAGATCTGGAAGTGTAGAAAACTTTCCAAGTTCCATTTCAAACCCTTTTTCAGCTAATTCTTTTCGTTCTTCTAGGGCTCGCAAAAATCGGCGTCGTAATACTTCTTCCATGCTGCCATAGTCATCTGGACCTACGATATATTTAATTTTAAATTTGCGGTAATCACTTCTCTTAGGCTTTCCCCCTTCAAAAACAACCATGGATCCTACAGATTCAAATCCTTGGGTGTTAGAAATATCAAAAGCCTCTACCCGGTGAAGTTCTTGCTCTATCCCTAGTGCCTCCTGTAATTCCTGTAAGGCCCCTTTGGTTCGCAACTGTTCTCTTTTCATCTTTTCTCCAAATTGCTCTAAAGTTAGTAAAGCATTTGTTGCAGCTAAATCAATGAGCTTTGACTTCTCCCCTTTTTGTGGAACTTTAATATACACCCTTTGACCTCGTTTATCAGAGAGCCAAGCTTGAATAATGTTGGCTTCATCAATTTCTTCCTGCAAAATGACTTCCTTAGGAATAAAGGGTGTTCCTGCATAAAACTGTTTTACAAATGAATTCATAATTTCTTTACGAGTCATTTCATCTACACCATCCATGAGAAAATGTTCTCGCCCTATGAGTTTTCCTCCACGAATAAAGAATACTTGTGCCAGCGCTTCATTTTCCTCTTTTGCAAAGGCAATTACATCTTGATCTTCCATAGATGCATGAATCATCTTTTGTTTTTGATCTAAACGCTGTACGCTTTGAATCTGGTCCCTAATTTCTGCTGCCCTTTCAAAATTGAGCTCTTCTGCTGCTGCTTCCATTTGGCCTTGTAGTTGTTCTATAACAGATTCATATTTTCCTCCAAGAAAATCCAATACCTCTTCAATCATTTCTACATAATCTGAAGATGAAATATAGCCTGCACAAGGAGCTTTACATTGGTGAATATGATAATTTAGACAAGGGCGTTCTTTTCCAATATCACGAGGTAAAACCCGGCGACAAGTGCGCAAGGGCCAAATTTTGTGGATGAGTTCAAGGGTTTCCCTTACAGCCCCTGTATCTGTATAGGGTCCAAAATATTTGGCCTTATCTTTCATTAAAGACCTTGTTAAAAAAACTCTTGGAAAATCTTCTTGTACTGTTACCTTAATATATGGATAATTCTTATCATCTTTCAGTAAAACATTGTATTTAGGGCGATGCTTTTTAATTAAATTACATTCTAAGATTAAAGCCTCTAATTCTGAATCTGTAACAATGTATTCAAATTCCCTGATTTGAGGTACCATTTTTTGAGTTTTAGGAGAATGATTTCTAGAGTTTTGAAAATACTGACGAACACGATTTTTTAAATTAATAGCCTTCCCTACATAAATAATAGTATCGTAAGCGTCTTTCATTAAATAAACTCCAGGTTTTTCTGGCAATTTTTTCAACTCTTCTTGAATATCAAACATATTATCACCTAATCTACGCTTCTTTTTTAATGCTTAACAAGGGCCAATCCATTGGATTACTTTGTAAATATTGGTATCCCAGTATGACCACGTATGATCTCCTGGTCCTTCTTCATAGGTTAAATCTAATCCATATTTCAAAGCTTCTTGTCTGAACTTTTGATTCCCTTGGTATAAGAAATCTTCGGTACCACAACATTGATAGAACCGTGGTTGTTGTTGGATTTTAGCCACTTCTGGAAGAAGTGCTAACAAATCATTGCCACTCCCTTTGATTTTATCTAAACTACCGAAAATATTTTTAAATTCCTTTTCATTATCTAATCGACGTTCTTCAACAAGGCCTACAATATCTACTGCTCCTGACAAACTAGCTGCAGCAGCAAATTTTTCAGGATGTCTAAGGGCTAATTTAAAGGCACCATAACCGCCCATAGATAAGCCTGCTACAAACCGCTGTTCCCTTTTGCTAGATAGAGGAAAGAAAGATTCTGCAATTTGAATTAGTTCTTCTGAAACAAAGGTAAAATAAGGATATCCATGTTCCATGTCCGTGTAAAAACTACGATGTACCCCTGGCATAACCACTGCTATACCGGCTTCCATGGCATATCGCTCAATAGATGTTCGGCGCATCCAGCCTGTATGATCATCAGATAACCCATGAAGTAAATATAAAGTAGGATAAGGCTTATCTTCCCTTCCTTGAGGTAATACCACATTGATGGAAGTAGATATTCCCAGTACTTGTGAAGAAAAATCACATTGTATAAAAGCCATTTTATTATCTCCTCTCTATTTCTATAGACCATTAAAGCTTAGAA
>JAAZLH010000085.1 GCA_012799415.1 Candidatus Epulonipiscium sp.
CCAATTGCCAATGCCATTTGTATTCTCCTCTCATAAATTAATTCATAAATAAAACATACCAACTCTTAAAATTTATTAAATTCATTTGTATATTTATAATAAATACTTATATTATCATAATTATTATTTTATTATAAAAAAAGGTTTTTGACTACATGAAAGGGTTTAGTATCATATCTTCTAAATATTATAATAAAAAAACCTAGGGTATAATCCTAGGAGTTGTTAGTGTAATATATTTATATTAAAATTAGTAATTGAAAATAGTTACTAATTTATATTTATATCATTACATGTAACAAATAGCGCCCCATGGATAGTTTTCCCATGACAGTGATTTAGTTATTCACTAAACCCCCAACTGTTGAACTGAGAACTATTCAACAGTTTCGGCACGTCAGCCTTTCTATATCAGTATTGAAGGTTTCCATCTTGTCACCTGATATATACTCTTCTTCGATGCTCCTCTATTTATTAATTACATATTTAATTTTGTCTTGTAAGTTAACCATATAACTTTAATAATAAACTTATCATATTGACAAACTCTATGTCAAGTGTAATCTGCATTATATTTTATATAATGAAAAACAAAGCTAATCATGATTATTTCAACTGGCTTTGTTTTTCAAATTAATATTTCATTATATTATTTAGCTTTCTTGTTTTTATTCAAGAGTAACAATGGATTCTGCTCTTTTGATTCTCAACAATACTGTTTCCAGTATTCTCATTTTGTGATTCAATTCTTCTGGCCCTATATAAGCTGTTATCATATCTTGACCAATAACTAAATCCATGTTTTGTGGTGCTATAGATACTAGAATAGCTTTGTTAGCAGGAATTACTGGGGAAGTATATACATGACCATTAATTAATTCCTTAACCCTTTCTATTTCTAATACACCGGTTCCCTCTTGTAATCTTTGCATTTGTGTATATAAATCAGTACTAGTTACCAATGCATATGGACCATAAATACCTTTTTGTGTTAATTTTTCCATTCCTTTAGCTATGTCATTGAAAGGGTTATCTCCTTTATTCCAATCGCTTTTTTCTATGATTTGCCTTCCTTCAACATTTAAAAGTCCTGGATACTCCAAATCTCCACTACCATTGAAAATTAAGTAATCTTCCTTTTTAGCACAAACAGTAGCAGCTGCAGAAACCGCTGATAGATCTAGGGGCAAGCCCATTTGTCTACTATTTTCCACATCTCTCCAAGAAATAGATAAATCCTTATAAATCATAGGAATAGCTACAAATTTTCTATTGCTAGTAGAAATTTCTGTAGTTTCACTATCCCCAAATATATCTATCTCACCTTCTTCATCATAGTTAAATTCATCTAGTTGTACGCTTTGAACTCCTGCTCCTAGAGGCCCATAAACATTTAAAATTCTTCTGCCTATTAACTGTTGTGATGCTATTTTTACTACTTCTTTATCGATTTTTTCCCATAATTCATCACTAAAAGGAGCATCATCTCTTAACAAATAGTCCATTTTATTACCTCCTTCTTTATTTTTCTAATAAACTTCCCACTGTTGATTTTAATTTATCTTTTTTCTCTTCTGGGATCCCACTTTCCTCTAATGCTAATTCTGCCATTAATTCTTTGACTTCTTCTACTCCTTCGTCAAAAAATTCACCTTCTTTAGGGTCAAGAATTTTTAATAATTCCATTAGTTCCCCAACATGAGCTTTTTCTTCGTCACGAATATCAGCTAATATTTTCTTGGCTCTAGGATCATCAGTAGCTTGAACATGAGCATCATAAATAAAAATAGCCTCTAATTCACCAGCTATATCCAACCTAATAGCCTGAATTAGCTCCTCTTTAGTTATTTTTCTAGGTACATTTGCCGCAAATGGATTACCAAAAACAGCCATAATAATATAACCTCCTTTAAATAATTAAATTTTTTCTTTCCTAATAAATTTACCCAAAGAATAAAGATTATATCAATAATTATATGAATAATTTTACTAAATATAATCACAATTCCTTGTAGTTAACTTTAGATGTACAATTTTTGTTCCTAAATATAACTTCTATCTACATATCATATTATCCTTCTTTTTGATAAGTTTTACCCAATAAAAAAAGATGAGAAATTTATTCTCATCTTTTTTAAATAAAATTAAAATCATTCTTTTTTAATAATAAAAATCATGTTTTCCTATAGTGGTCATATATTTTCTATTAGAAGTAATCCAAAAATTAGTTGATTTTTGGGGATTTAAAAAATACAAAGCCCCACCTACAGGTTTAGCACCAGCTAGAACTTCTTTGGCTGCACGGACACTATCACTATTTGGTGTATTATAAATACTTCCATCAATCACTGGTGAAAACTGTGTATATCCATTTTGTTTATCAAAAACAACACCTTTGATTGAATTAGGAAACTGACTGCTGCTAACTCGATTTAACACAACATTTCCCACTGCAACCTTACCTTGATAGCTTTCACCCTGAGCCTCTGCGTGAATAATTCTACTTAACCAATAAAGATCTTCATCCCTATCTTTATCGCCTCGTGAGGGCGCTGCTTTGACTGATGCTACATTATTAGATAAAGCCTTGCCATTAGTTTTTAATACTTGTCCAGCATAAATAGTATCTGAATTTAAGCTATTAATAGCTTTTAAATCTTTTACAGATACATTTATCCTCTGTGCAATTAAAAATAATGTGTCTCCACTCTTTACTACATAATCTGATGTGTTACTAAGATTTTTATTTGTTGTTATAGAATTAGTTTTCTTTTCACTATTATTATCTTTCTTTTTTGCGATATCCTTTGTATCAGTAGATGTAGATATAGCAGAAATCATTTCTTTTTTATCATCATCTTTGTTGCCTATTGTTTCATCATTATCTTCTTCTATTTTGTCAGTTATTATTTCTTCATTTTCTGCTAAATAGTCTTCTATAGCAATTTTATCGCCTTTTACATCAATAGTAGGCATTTTCATTAACTTGATAGAAGCAATAGTTGCTATTGTTAAAAAGATACCTACTATACCTATCCCCAACTTATTTTTATCAATCTTCATATAAGACCATCCTCCCCCTATACTGTCATAAAAATTTTAGCACAAAGGGAGGCTAGTGTATACGACTAAAGTGGTTGTAAAATATGGTAGACTCTCCTAGCTTTAAAACTTATAGCTTACATGTGTCTTTCCAATATCATCCAACCTATGACAACCTGTCATAATCATGGTTTCCTCTAACTCCTGGCCCAGTTTATGGGTATAGAGTTCTACCCCTTCCTTACCTCCACCATAAGCAGCTACTGCATAAGGTCTTCCGATTAATACAGCGTCAGCTCCTA
>JAAZLH010000086.1 GCA_012799415.1 Candidatus Epulonipiscium sp.
AACTACCCAGAAGTATACAAATGGATGATTCCTCTAGACCTTGCCTATGAAGAACTTGTAAAGGAAAAGGAAGACCTAGAAAGAAAAATGAACTATATTAAAGAGCAATTAAAGAGAATATCCATGGCGATAGCTGATGTTGAAAATGCTAAAAATGATTTAAAAATAGAAAATGGGCGTTTTGAATATTTAAGAGAAGAAGTACTATTGGTGGAACTAGGGGAAGAGGAGAAACAGGAAATTAGGTATCAAAAAAGCAAGAAAGTAAATGAGATTCTAAATGGTCTAGGTGAAATGAAATATTTAGTAGAGAGCAAAAAAAATAAACTTCAAAAAGAAGAACAAAATTTCACACAGTTTTGTAGGGAAAACATAATAGATATTAGACTTCGAGAGATGACTCTAAAGGGAATAGAAAGATTGAATTGTTATGAACAAGTAATTCAATGGGAGGATAATTTGTTTAATCGAATCATGAGAACACAAAGGGTAGCAGAAGATGATTTGAAAACTCATGATGAAGAATTACAACTTTTTATTGAGTTTATTCATTCCTATGTACAGCAAGTAGCAGAGGGATTAAGAGAAATACCTCGCAAGACACGGATTAAGATTGAAGATCAATGGAAAGAAGTTTATAGCATTCAAGTACCAGAATGGGATAAAATTCGTGGTAAAGAAGAAATACAAAAATATATTTTATGGATCATTACTCAGCTGGAAAGTGGTGATCACCCAGAGGAAATTCATAGCAAGCAAATAGAAAAGTGGCTATCAATTAAGCAGTTACTTGGAATCGTAACCCAAGACAGGCCTGTCACTGTAAGATGCAGAAAACTAACCAATCAAAATACCATCGCAACCATGGCAAGTTCATGGGAATCCTCTAACAAATGGTCAGGAGGAGAAAAATGGAGTAAGAATATGATATTATTTCTAGGGCTCTTAAACTTTTTAGCAGAAAAAACAGGACATGTTATAGAAGGACAAAGGCGCAACAGAGCTGTAATATTAGACAATCCCTTTGGACAAGCCTCAAGTGATCATGTATTAAATCCAGTATTTTTTGTAGCAGAGCAGTTAGGTTTTCAGATTATTACTTTAACAGCATTAGCAGAGGGGTCATTTATTAGAAAGTATTTTCCTGTAGTGTATAGTTGCAGATTAAGAGAGGCTACAGATGGCACACAAATCATGAGAAAAGAGCTTCAGATACAAAGGGCTCTATTTAAAGATGAAGAATTGCCCAGTATTAGTAGATTAGGGGTGCAAGAGCAATTGACGTTGTTGGGGATATAGCAGTAATACTTTATCAGAAGTGATGCTATAAGTGGATAAATAGGTTGTAGAAAAGTTTCTTTTTATGTTATAATATAGGAACAATATGATCGGCATAAGTAGCAAGGATTGACTATGAAGAAGATTCAACAGGAAGGGGGAGAAAAGTGAGTGATAGAAAGTTGTTAGAAACTATTTTGCAGGAAATTCGTTTAGTAAAAGATGACGTATCTACTTTAAAAGGGGATGTATCTACTTTGAAAGAAGATGTATTTACTTTAAAAGAAGATGTATTTACTTTAAAAGAAGATGTATTTACTTTAAAAGAAGATGTATCAGCCCTAAAAGTGGATGTACGTTCGATTAAGAGGCAGCAGGAAGAAGATCACTTAATATTAAAAGCGTTGGAACATAAAGCAGATATAAATAAAGCGGAGCATGGGAAAATGACGGGAGAAATAGAGCAAACACGAGAACATTTAAGAAACATGGATGAAAATATAAATGTAATAAAAGAGATTACGGGAAGGCATGAAATTGATATAACTGTATTAAAAAGAAGACCCGTATGATCGTCAGGCAGTAGAGAGAAATTTCTACTGCCTTTTATAGGGAAATAATTATTAGTTGATGATCATTTTAAGTAATTTGGGCTAATAAATAAAGAAAATAAAATACAAAAGAATAATTTTGTGATTCTAGAGGAGATACATAAGATGAAAAAAGGCTTTATAATTCTAGTATTTATGTTTTTTATTTCTTTAACGGTGACGGGTTATGGGGTTACTCAAGCAAAAGCTACGCCATATGCTACCAAGATCCCAATACTCACTTATCATCATATACTAGAACAGGAAGAGATAGACCAATATAATTGGACAGGAAATTCAGCAGTGATATCCACTCAAACATTCCAAGCTCACATGGATTATTTGCATGAAAATCAATATTATACAGCCACCCTAAAAGAGTTGGAAGAGTTTATGGATGGGGAAATAGATCTACCTAAAAAGACAGTGGTTCTGACCTTTGATGATGGTTATCTTAGTAATATCCGATATGCTTATCCCGTTATGAAGCAATATGGTTTTAAAGGTGTAATATTTATTATTGGGAAGTCTCATGAGAAAGAACCAGAAGAATGGAATGCACAAGGATTGCAATATTTATCATATAGAGATAGTGATAAATATAAAGATGTTTTTGAATATGGTTGTCATACTCATGACATGCACCGTTTAGGAGATAAAAACTTAGCTTATTTACGTATCAGTACCAAAGAAGCAGTTATCAATGATTTATCTAAAAATAAAGCTTTGCTGCAGACAGATTATATATCGTACCCTTATGGGCAATATAATCAAGGAGTTATATCAAACGTAAAGAATCTAGGCTATAAATTAGGTTTTGCTAATTATTATGGTTATGTAAAAAAGAGTACCAATAAATACAAAATTCCAAGAATCAATATATATCCTACGACTACTCTGGAAGAATTTAAATCTAAGGTGTTAGGCAATTAGCATAGAAATTTATATTCATATTATTGAAAGAGGGTAGAGAGTAATCTCTACTTTTTCTGTTATTAATCAAATTCTAATTTTGTTGGGATTTTTTCATACTCATGTTATAATAAAGAGCAATAGAGAATAAAACAATACATAGTTAAAATAAATATAATGGAGTTAATGCGATGAAAAAAACAGCCTTACTTTTGATGATTATTACGATTCTTTCTAAACTACTTGGATTTGGTAGAGATATGATTCTTGCTTATTTTTATGGTGCATCCAGTATTAGTGATGCTTATTTAATATCCCTAACTATTCCTTCGGCTATTTTTGGTTTTATTGGAGCGGGGATTACAACAGGGTATATTCCCATGTACAGTAAAATAGAAAAAGAATATGGGGTTAAAGAGGGAAATAAATACACCAATAATTTGGTTAATATATTAATTCTAATTTGCACAATCATTGTTGCTTTTGGTCTTTTATTTACAGAGCCTCTTGTAAAATTATTTGCTTCCGGGTTTGAGGGGGAGACCCTAAGGATTGCTATTCAATTTACCAAAATTGGTTTGGTGGGGATCTACTTTACAGGATTAATTAGTGTGTTTGTAGGGTTTCTTCAGTTAAAAGGGAATTATGCAGTACCTGCTCTTATTGGATTCCCTATGAACTTCTTTATTATCATATCTATTTATCTAAGTACGAATATGAATGTGGCCGTCTTAGCCATAGGAAGTACATTAGGAATTGCTGCTCAACTATTATTATTGCTACCTTTTGCATACAAAAAAGGATATCGATATCGATTTATTTTTGATATTAAAGATAAGCATATGATCAATATGGTATATGTAGCTTTACCAGTAATTATAGGGGTGTCCGTTAATCAGATCAATGTATTGGTAGATAGAACCATTGCTTCTTCTATTGCAGAAGGAGGCATTTCAGCCCTTAATTATGCAAACAAAATGAATGGTTTCATTCAAGGAATTTTTGTATTATCCATATCTACAGCTATGTATCCTATGATCTCAAAAATGGCAGCAGACAAAAATATGGATGGATTAAAGCAATCTGTATCTGAAGCGATTAGTGGAATTAACTTACTAGTAATTCCTGCTACTATTGGAGCCATGATCTTTGCAGAGCCTGTCGTTAGACTTTTGTTTGGCAGGGGAGCCTTTGATCCTGAAGCCATAGAATTAACCTCCAGTGCTCTATTCTTTTACTCTATAGGGATGATTGGCTTTGGACTACGCGATGTTTTATCTAGAGCTTTTTATTCGCTGCAAGATACCAAAAC
>JAAZLH010000087.1 GCA_012799415.1 Candidatus Epulonipiscium sp.
AGATTTAGATGTATCCAAATATAAATGTAGACATGGACTCTCTTATACAGTTTTTGAATCCGAATATGATCATATCAAAGCTACACAATGTATATTTATTCCTGTTGATGATGATATTGAGATTTGGGATGTGAGGATTAAAAATCATGATAAAAAACAGCGGAAAATTAGTGTTTTTTCTTATTTAGAATTTTCTTTCCATGGAATAGAAATTGATAATCAGAATTTTCAAATGAGTTTATATGCTGCTGGGTCCAATTATGAAGATGGTATTATTGAATATGATCTTTATTATGATCCGGAGAAATATCACTTTTTCACTTCTAGTTTTGAACCTGATGGTTATGATTGTAATCGAGATCAATTTATAGGCCCTTATCGTACGGAGGCCACTCCTCTAGCTGTTGAAAGAGGAGTATGCAATAATTATTCAGAATTGGGTGGAAATCATTGTGGATCCCTACATAAGCAACTTTTACTAGAGCCAGAAGAAGAGATTCGTGTTATTTTTCTTCTGGGTCTAGGGAACAGGGAGTTAGGAAAAGAAAAAAGAGAGTACTATTCAAACTTTCATAATGTAGATAAAAAATTTGCTGAGCTTCAAAAATATTGGGACAACAAACTATCTAAGTTTCAATGTTTTACTCCTCATGAGGGAGTTAATACCATGGCCAATATATGGACATTATATCAAGCTGAAACATGTGTAGTATGGTCAAGATTTGCTTCTTTTATAGAAGTTGGAGGTCGTACTGGGTTAGGATATCGTGATACAGCACAAGATGCTATGAGTGTTCCTCATACAAATCCAGAAAAAGTTCGTCAAAGATTGCTAGAATTATTAACAGCTCTAACACAAGAAGGTTATGGACTCCATCTGTTTGATCCTGCCTGGTGGAAAGAAGATGAGCAACCTACATTTAAATCACCAACTGTTGTTCCTACACCGCCATTAGACAGTGTGGTCCATGGTATTGAAGATGTTTGTTCTGACGATGCTTTATGGCTTGTTCCTACCATCTGTGAGTACGTAAAAGAAACAGGAAATATAGAGTTTTTTAGTGAAGTAGTACCTTATGCAGAAGGTGGAGAAGGTACCGTCTATGAGCATATAACCAAAATACTTGACTTTTCAGCCAAACATGTAGGCCCAAATGGAATTTGTAAAGGCTTACGAGCTGATTGGAATGATTGCTTAAATCTAGGTGATGGAGAAAGTGCTTTGGTCTCTATGCTACATTATTGGGCACTACAAAATTTCATTGAACTAGCTCAATATCTAGAAAAAGAACAAGATATAGAAAAGTATTCTACTATGGCTGAGGTAGTCAAAGAAGCTTGCGAAAAGATTCTTTGGGACGGAGAATGGTTTATACGTGGAATTACTGCCAATGGACTTGTCATAGGGAGTCATGAATCTGAAGAAGGTAAGGTGCATCTGGAGTCTAACACATGGGCAGTTGTATCTGGATTAGCTTCAGAAGAGCAAGGCAAAAAATGCATGGATTCTGTAGACGAGTATTTATATTCTGAGTATGGGCTTCACCTTACTTCACCAGCTTATTCAGTGCCTAATGATGATATTGGTTTTGTAACACGGGTTTATAAAGGGGTTAAGGAAAATGGCTCCATATTTAGTCATCCAAATCCATGGGCATGGATTGCAGAATGTAAATTAGGTAATGGAACAAGAGCTATGAAATTTTATGATGCATTATTACCTTATAATCAAAATGATAAAATAGATGTACGCCAAGCAGAACCCTACTCATACTGTCAATTTATTATGGGAAAAGATCATTCGGCTTTTGGTAGAGCTAGACATCCTTGGCTAACAGGCACATCAGGTTGGGCCTATACAGCAGTTACAAAATGGATTTTAGGTATTAGACCTCAGTATGACCATTTAATGATTGATCCCTGTATACCAAAGGATTGGGATCAGTTTAAAGTGATTCGAAATTGGAGGGGAGCTACCTACCATATCCTAGTTAGCAACCCAAATCAAGTTGAAAAAGGAGTACAAATGATTAAGCTTAATAATGAAGAAATAAGGGGTTCTATTCCCTGTCAACCTTCTGGTAGTATAAATTATGTAGAGGTTATTATGGGATAAATGACAATTATTACCTACTTAAAAAACAGCCTATATTTTTCTTTAGGTTGTTTTTTTATGCTTAATGTTTCGTTAGATCTCATAATGGTGTATAATTAAAATAAGAAATCTAATAAATAGTAAGAGAACTTCAAATGAGGAGGTTTTTTTAATGAAAATAATTGTGTTTTTGGCCGAAGGATTTGAAGAGGTAGAAGCACTTACGGTTGTAGATTATCTAAGAAGAAAAGATATTACTGTAGATATGATATCTATTACGGAAGAAAAGAAAGTAAAAGGTTCCCATGATATTATTGTTGCTGCAGATAAAGTGCTATCAGAGCTAAAAGAAGTAGATTCCTATGAGGGTGCTGTTATTCCTGGTGGTTTACCTGGGGCTACTAATCTGAGAGATAACGAAACTGTTATTCACACGATGAAAACCTTGAATAAAAAGGATAAGCTAGTAGCTGCCATTTGTGCTGGTCCTATTGTCCTTGAGAGGGCAGAAGTAATCGAAGGTAGAAGGATCACTTCTTATCCAGGGTTTGAAGAAGAGTTAAAAGGTGGGAATTATGTAGAAGAAAATGTTGTACGAGATGGAAATATGATAACAGCCAGAGGGCCTGCTTTGGCCGTGGACTTTGCCATAGAGATCGTTGACTACTTATTAGGAGAAGAGAAGGCGAAAGAATTAAAAGCAGGCATATTATATAAGGAAAATTAGGGGGCATTGCCGTGGGATTTATCATTATTCCTTTTATCATCCTTGCAGTAGCTATTTTCTTCTTACAGGGTGAAAGCCATGAGCGTAGAATTCATACTGAAGTACAGTCTATAGGAGGAGAAGTTATTAGTATAGAAAGAAAAGTGTTTGGCAGAGGTCCTTTTGTTCTTGTAGGTAAGGGGCAAGTTGTATATCGAATTGAGTATCAAGTAGGAACAACAAGAAAAGAAGGATGGGTCAAATTTGGAAGTTTGTTTGGGCCAGACTGGAGACTCTGAATTTTATACAAGCAGTTTACATATGAAATAGATCTGAGCAATTTATCTGTTGTAGGTTCATTTTCATTATGTAGACTGCTTTTTTATAAATTTATTAACCATAGAATCATATTTCAAAGTTATAGGAGGGGTTTTATGAACAATAAAACAGTATCCCAGAGTGCCACTTATCTTGACACCTACTTCTATCTTGCTCAAGCTCTCTTGAAAAACTACTATGAAAATATTGATCTAGGATCTTGCCATACAATACGACAAAAATGGATCCATCCCAATGTAGTTGATTGCATGAGTAAGAAGATAGAGCAAAAACGGTATATGTGTACCTCGATAAAAGAAACAAAAGAAAATTATCAACTAAGATTTACCTTACTTTCCTTTATGGAAAGCAAGGTTTTTATTGAATTAAAAGTCTTGACAGAAGCAAGTTTTTGCTATACGGGATGTAACATTCCATCTGGATTTGGGCAAGTGTCAAACCTTATTTTTCATCCTTATAATCAAGGAGGTAGGGTTGTAGATTGGTATCTGGATGATGATTATGACCACCCTTTTCCAGGAAAACACCTAGGTATACCAGATACTATGACCACTTTTAACGCGGTCACAGCATCAGCAATGTTACATTCCTTAGATAAAAAGAAGATAGTCAGCTATGCCCTAAACAATGCAAAAAGTAGTTCTCCTGCTAGTGGTGGCTTGAACGTACCCTATTATGATTTTTCTCAGATATCAGGTAATTATGATTGTACCAACTTTGTTTCTCATGCTTTGTTAGCTGGCGGGGCAGTTCCCTATCATACTGGTGGTAAAGGGATTTCATCAACAGGTTGGTATTATGTGAATTTAAATACTCGTTCCTCTTCTTGGTCCGGGGTTCCCTATTTACATTCTTTTATTATCAATAATAAAATTAAGGGCCCTGCTGGGCATTCTTTCTCATATGAACGGTTTGATATGCGAGATGGTTACCCTTATGAAAAGGGAGATATTCTTCAATTTTATTCTAGTTCGTATGGTAATTGGCGCCACTCAACCATTGTTACTGGTTATTATATGGCAGGTGATTCTAATGAGTATCAACGAGGGGCACTTGTTACAGGAAGAACTTCAAATGGGAGTTATAACTATAATACAATTGCTGAAACTATTTACCCTGGTGATCGTAAAAGGATTATTAAGTTGTCGGGGTATTATCATTGATTAGGAGCTAGAAATAAAATTTAGAAGGTTTAGGTTAATGATAGAAAAGTAATAAAACTCGGTTTCTTGTTGTAATTTGGTACCAGCCTTTGTATTTCAACAGTTGGCTTTTTTGTACTTTTTAGATATTGAGATTTTAAAATGAAAAAGAGTGGAATTTTTTACACTGTCTTAGATTCTATGGAGGTTATATTAATGAGAAGAAAATTCTTTAAAATTAATAATTTCTTTATATCCACATTTATATCATTATTAACTATCTTTTTAAAAGGCATCATTTTGATGAATTCTCAAACCCTGGGTAATATGAAAACATACTCAGGAGGCTATCCTATTGCTTGGTTTGAGTTCTATTATCCAGCAGATGTCAACCTATCGATTGGTTACGTATACAGTAATTTTAGTAATCAGTATAAAGTTGAACTTTTTGCCTTTTTTTTAAATGTCTTAATTATTACTATTATTGTTGAATTATTAAAAGGCTTATATAAAGCATTATTTAAAAACAATATAGAGAATTAAAATCGATCTGTAAATGAGTAGCTAATAATCTTAATAGCTATTAGTAATAGGATCCCTTCCTAATATATACTCTTTTCCTCTTGAAAGATCTTCTCATACATACTACAATAAGAAAAACAGAGAATACTTTATAATAGAAAAGAGCGAAAAACATGAATTACGAAACGTATGCTCCAGAAGAGACAAAGAAAATAGGGCAAACCATAGGAAAAAACGCTAAAGCAGGAGATATTTATTGTTTAATCGGTGATTTAGGCGTGGGCAAAACTATATTTAGTAAAGGATTAGCAGAAGGCCTTGGTATTACTGAAGCTATTACTAGTCCTACTTTTACTATTGTAAATGAATATATAGGGCGTCTCCCTTTCTATCATTTTGATGTTTATCGACTAGCAGACAGTACGGAGTTAGAAGAGATTGGATACGAGGAATATTTTTTTGGAAATGGTGTCTGTTTAATTGAATGGGCAAACCTCATTGATGATTTGATCCCAGCAGAAGCTACATGGATTACGATTGAAAAAGACTTAACTCAAGGTTTGGATTATCGAAGGATCACAGTGACATCTAAACCTTAGTCATCAATCTATATATAAACCAAGACACAGTAATGAATAGATACGTGATATACTTTTAGGAGTGAATGAAATGAAAATATTAGGAATTGATACATCAGGATTGGTTGCCAGTGTAGCCATTGTAGATGAAAATGAATTACTATGTGAGTTTACTATCAATTATAAAAAGACTCATTCTCAAACTTTAATGCCGATGTTAGATGTTATGTGTGAGGCTACAAACATAGATTTAAAAGAAATAGATGTAATTGCTGTTGCTAGTGGACCAGGTTCTTTTACAGGACTTAGAATTGGGGCAGCCACAGCCAAAGGCCTTGCGCAAGGATTGAATAAGCCTATGGTAGGAGTACCTACTTTAGACGGATTAGCTTATAATGTTTGCCATGCAGTAGATCAGCTTATTTGCCCTATTATGGATGCTCGCAGAAACCAAGTTTATACAGCATCTTATCAAACGATGAACCACCAGTTACAACGATTAACAGAATATCGTGCCATCCCTATTGGGGAACTATTACAGGAATTACAGCAGCAGAATGCACCTATACTTTTTTTAGGTGACGGTGTTACTGTTTATCAGGATATAATAGAAAGCACTTTGCCTTCTACCAAATATGAATGGATACACGCTCCAAATAATCGCCAGAGAGGCTCCTCCATTGCTACCTTAGGAATGCAGTTAGTAGCCCAAGGTCAGCTTCAAGAGTATACAGATTTTGCACCTTTTTATTTACGTCCATCCCAAGCGGAACGTGAGTATGAGGAAAAGCATAAATAGGAAATTGAGTTATAAAAGGAATAAACGATGAATTGAAAGGGGAGAAAAGGATTCCTCCTAAAAATATGATAAATATTGAAATTAACGTACGACCTATGACCTTGGATCATGTAGATAAAGTATGGGAAATAGAAAAGTCCTGCTTTGCCACTCCTTGGTCGAAGCAATCATTAGTGAAAGAATTAAAAACAAATGCCTTAGCCAGTTATTATGTTGCATTTATGAATGGTGAATTAGCCGGTTATGCAGGGATGTGGAAGATTGTAGATGAAGGACATATTACAAATGTAGCTGTCTTACCAAAAATGCAGGGTCTTGGTGTAGGTTCAGCCTTAATAGCACAACTAATAGAGGATGGTACCAGAAGCAAACTTCGAGCTTTGACCTTGGAAGTGCGGGTTGGTAACCATGTGGCACGTTCATTATACGAAAAATATGGATTTAAAATCTCGGGTATTCGTAAAGAATATTATGCGGACACTCGGGAAGATGGATATCTTATGTGGAAAGAACTAGAGGAAATCACAGAGTTTTAGTATAGAATAAGCACCCTTTTTTTATTAGCGAATATAGTATATAAAGGAAGGGGGGATTTTATGAGGACAGTTCGAGAATTAAAATATGAAGAAATTAGAATTGTCCATGAACCAACAGCATGGACATCTACAGAATACGAAAAAGCAGATATTATTGGACAAGATCGTGCAGTTGCAGCCATGGAATTTGGGTTGCAAATGAAAGCGCCAGGGTATCATATTTATATGTCGGGGCCTGTAGGAACAGGAAAGACTACTTATGCCCAGAAAGCCGTTGCTACTATAGCCCATCAAGAAGCCACACCAAAAGAATGGTGTTACGTATATCATTTTCAAGATCCCAGCCGCCCCCAAGCTTTGTCTTTCGCAGCAGGAGAAGGCAAGAAATTCAAAGCAGATATGGAGGAATTTATTCAGCTACTCACTATGGCGCTCTCTAAGACATTTCAGGGAGATGCCTATAGAAAAGAAAAAAATGAATATATAAAATTTTACCAAGATCAAAGTGAATTATTATTAAAAGATATTAAGGCCAAGGCACGTGACTTCGGATTCCATATAAAGATTGTTAATGAGGGAGCATATTTTATTCCTATTATAGATGGAGAAAAAATAACAGAGGCTGAGTATGAAGTGTTATCGGAGGATCAAAAAGAAGAAATTGTGCAAAAATCAGATCTTTTGCAAGAAGAAGCAGAAGAGGTAATTAAGCATATTCAGATGTTAGAAAAAGAAATGAATCAAAAACTAGAGGAGTTAGATTATAAAACAGGGTTACAAATTGTAGGACATCATATTACTCCTTTGCAAGTAGCCTATCAACACCAAGAAAAAATATTTCGTTATTTAGAATTTGTCAAAGAAGATATTTTAGAGAATCTATCTCAATTTATTGATAGCGAAGGAGAAAATGAAGAGGGAATTACAGCAATGATTCCTTGGATTGGAAAGGCCACCAAGGGGGAGTGGTTGCAACGGTATCAGGTGAATTTATTGGTTGATCATAGCGAAACCAAAGGTGCACCTTTGATTATAGACTTTAATCCAACATTTCATCATTTATTAGGTAAAGTTGAATATGATAATGAATTTGGAAACTTAAAAACAGATTTTACCAAGATTCGTCCTGGGCTTTTACATGAAGCCAACGGTGGATACTTGATTTTGCAGGTGAAGGATATTCTTTCTAATGCTTGTGCATGGGAATGTATTAAGCGGGTATTAAAAACAAAGGAAATTTCTATTGAGCCTATGAAAGAACAGGCTGGGGGACTAATGGTATCGACGATTAGGCCTGAACCTATTCCCCTATCTATAAAAATCATCCTTGTTGGAAGTCATGTATATTATCATTTGTTATATGAATATGATGAAGATTTTAAAAAGTTGTTTAAAATACGGGTAGATTTTGATCATTCCATGCCAAAAACAAAAGAACATGTAGGACAGATGGTAGGATTTATAGAGGAGTTTTCAGCAAAACAAAAATTCAAACAATTGCATGTAACTGCCATGGAAAAGATAATAGAGCACGCCTCACGGTTAGCTAAAAATAGATATAAGTTAACGACTCATTTTAATCAATTGGTAGAAATCTTACAAGAAGCTAATACTTGGGCTCAGATAGATGAAAGTGAGGAAATAGAAGCAAGGCATGTAAAAAGAGCGATACAGGAAAAGGCAAATCGCAGTAGTTTGTATGAAGAGAAGATGGATGAAATGATCAATGATCAGCTGTTGATGATTGATACATCTGGTTTTCAAGTAGGCCAGATCAATGGATTAGCAGTATTAGATAGCGGAGATTATGTATTTGCAAAGCCTAGCCGGATTACTGCAACCACTTATATGGGGAAAGCAGGTATCATCAATATTGAAAAAGAGGCTGATCTTAGTGGGAATGTGCATACTAAAGGAGTTCAGGTTCTGACAGGGTATTTAGGTCAAACCTATGCACAAGACTTTCCTCTTTCTCTTTCATGCCACCTTTGTTTTGAACAGAGTTATTATGGAATTGATGGAGATAGTGCTTCTAGTACAGAATTATTTGCTATCTTATCTAGCTTATCAGAAATTCCTATTGATCAAGGGATTGCAGTTACAGGCTCCCTTAACCAACGGGGAGAAATCCAGGCCATTGGTGGTGTAACCCATAAAGTAGAAGGGTTTTTTAAACTTTGTCGGCAGCGAGGACTTACAGGTACTCAAGGAGTTCTCATTCCGGAGCAAAATATACCGGAATTGGTCTTAAAAGAAGAAGTATTACTAGCTATTCAAGAAGGGCAATTTCATATTTACCCTATAAGGCATATAGAAGAAGGTATACAAATTTTAATGAAACAACCAGCAGAAGAAGTTCACAAAAAGGTGAGTGAAAAATTAAGGCGCTTTTACGAAAGAAGTATCATAAGCAAATAAAAGAATCTAGATCTATAGACATTTGTTTTGAACTAGGAAAGTTCGTCTTGCTGAGGAGGACCCAACTTTCCTAGTTTACTTGAAAAAGTGATTTTTTACACTTTTCTTTTGTAAAAGATGAATGAAAAGAGGAGCTAGGACACCATACTATTAAGAAGGGAAGAGTTGGACATGCTTAAAAAAATATCGGCTTTCATACTAATTATATTCTTGTGTATGTCTTACCCTATTATGGGATTGGCTGAAGAAGTACAGGATTATGAAAGCTATGAAAATTATGAGGATTATCAAAATCAGCCAGAACCAATTTATATAAAAGGAAAGGTTATTTCTATTTTAGAAGATGTAAATGAAGTGATTCCTACATCAGGGGAAGATATGGTACTTCGAATTCAAACCATACGAGTGAAGGGAATAACAGCACCTTATAAAGGAGAATTATTTACAGCAGAAAATGTTATTCATTCTGATATGGCATATAATTATGTGGTGAGAGAGCGAGACCAAGTGGTATTATACTTAGAACAAGATGAAGCTGGGGTGGTTACAGCTGCCTATGTAGCAGAACCTGTTAGAGATCGGTATCTTACTTATTTATCTCTAGTTTTTATTTTTTTACTGATTGTGATTGGAAGGACGAAAGGGGTTAAGGCAGTTATCACCTTAGCACTAACGATTTGGTCTATTATTAAAATTTTGCTTCCAGGTATATTGCAAGGATATAATCCTGTTTTACTATCTATACTAATTTCTATTGTGATTACCATCGTTACTTTATGGGTTGTTAGTGGCTGGAATCGTAAAACATTAACTGCTATTATTGGAACTACGGCAGGGGTATTGATTGCAGGAATCATTGCTTGGTGGATTGGTCATCGTGCTAGTTTAACTGGGCTTAATACTTCTGAAGCGCAAATGCTTTTATATATCCCACAGGGTGGAAAGTTTGATTTTAAAGGAATTCTTTTTGCAGGAATTATATTGGGTGCTTTAGGAGCAGTTATGGATGTAAGTATGTCTATTGCATCTTCCCTCTATGAAATTAAAAGCACAAATCCTAGTTTAACTCAAAAAGATTTAATTCGTTCTGGCATGAATGTAGGAAAAGATGTGATGGGGACAATGTCAAATACTCTCATTCTAGCTTACACTGGGGGAGCTATTCATGTTATGTTATTATTTTTAGCTTATGAATATTCCCTATTAGAAATTATGAATTTAGATATGATTGCTACAGAAATAGTAAGAGCCCTTTCAGGTAGCATAGGACTTTTATGTGCCATTCCTTTAACTACAGTTGTAGGTGCTTTCTTATTGCAAGCTAAAGAGCATGTCTCAAAACCTTAAATTTGTAAAACAGAAGAAACTATTTATGATATAAAAAGAACAAGTTTTGTGGTACAATAGGAAAAGCAAGTTAGAAGAATTGAGTGAATCAATTTAATAAGAGGAAAATAGGAGGAACATTTATGAAACCGATTGATCAAATGACAATCAATACCATTCGTATTTTATCAGCAGAAGGAGTCCAAAAAGCAAATTCAGGTCATCCAGGGCTTCCCCTAGGAGCAGCACCGATGACTTATGAGCTATGGGCTAATCATATGAAACATAATTCAGAAAATCCAAACTGGGTAGATAGAGATCGATTTATTTTATCAGCGGGACATGGGTCCATGCTTCTATATTCCATGCTACATTTATTTGGCTATGGATTGACTATTGAAGATCTTAAGCAATTTAGACAATTTAAAAGTAAGACACCTGGCCATCCAGAGTATGGATATACAGTAGGAGTGGAAACTACCACAGGTCCTTTAGGACAAGGATTTACAAATGCAGTAGGAATGGCTATGGCTGAGGCTCATTTAGCTGCTCACTTTAATCGCCCTAATCATCCTTTAGTTGATCACTATACCTATACTTTAGTAGGAGATGGCTGCTTAATGGAAGGGATCACCGCTGAAGCAGCATCTTTAGCAGGAACATTAAAACTCGGCAAATTAATTGCATTATATGATTCCAATAACATTAGTATTGAAGGCTCTACTGATATTGCTTTTACTGAAGATGTAGGCAAACGTTTTGAAGCTTATCATTGGCAAGTGTTAACTGTAGAAGATGGAAATGATATAGAGGCCATTGGAGCAGCAATTCGAGAGGCAAAAGTAGAGAAAGAAAAACCAAGTCTTATCATTATTAAAACACAAATTGGTTATGGCTCACCAAAACAAGGCAGCGCTTCTGCTCATGGTGAACCTCTAGGTGTAGAAAATCTACAGCTTACCAAAGATACGTTAGAATGGACGTATGCTGATGAATTTTATGTTCCAGATGAGGTTCGTGCTCATATGTATAGCTGCCAACAAAAAGGGCAAAAAGAGGAGAAAAAATGGAATTCTATCTGGGAATCCTATCGCGTCACTTATCCGGATCTTGCTAAAGAGTGGGAGCAATGGCATAGTAAGGAGCTACCTGTTAACTTATTAGAAGAAGAAGCGTTCTGGCAATTTGCGGACAAACCAGCGGCAACTCGAAATGCATCTGGAGAGATTTTAAACCGACTTTCAAAGATTATCCCAAATCTTATGGGAGGATCTGCAGACTTATCTCCATCTACTAAGACGATTATGGAAGATCGGGGTCATTTCTCTGCAGGGAATTATGAAGGCTCAAATCTTCATTTTGGTGTTAGAGAGCATGCTATGGCTGGTATTGGAAATGGACTTGCTTTACATGGAGGTATTCTACCCTATGTATCTACTTTCTTCGTATTTACTGATTACATGAAAGGAAGTATGCGTCTATCTGCATTAATGGGTATTCCTGTAATTTATGTTCTTACCCATGATAGTATTGGCGTAGGGGAGGATGGTCCAACTCATGAGCCTATTGAACATTTAGTTGGCCTACGTAGCACTCCTAACTTTACTGTGATTCGTCCTGCTGATAGTAAAGAAACGGCTGCTGCATGGTATACAGCTGTAACAAATCAAACGGGGCCAACTGCTCTAGTCTTAACAAGACAAAACCTTCCACACTATCAAGAAACAAGCAAAGATGCCTTGAAAGGTGCGTATATATTACTTGATTCTGAAAAAGAGACACCAGATTTACTTCTTATGGCAACGGGTTCAGAAGTAGAATTGATTTACAATGCTCATTCTATTTTAAAAGAAAAAGGAATTGATGCACGTGTTATCAGTATGCCTTCATGGGAATTGTTTGAGGCTCAATCAGAAGAGTATAAAAATCAAGTTATGCCAAGAGAAGTAAGAGCGCGAGTGGCAGTAGAAGCAGCAAGTTCTTGTGGATGGCACAAATATATTGGTTTAGACGGTGCAACAATTTGTATGGAATCTTTTGGCGAATCTGCACCTGCTGCAACACTCTTCGAACATTTTGGATTCACCGTAGAAAATGTTGTAAACACATCCATAGATGTAATCAATAAATTAAAATAAAAGGGTGAAAAACAATGTTATATCCTTTATTTTTCAGTCCTATTTATAAAGAGCGGGTATGGGGTGGAACAAAACTAAAAGATCTTTATGATAGAGAGCTGCCTTACGAGCATACAGGAGAAAGCTGGGATGTTGCTTGTCATCCGGAAGCTGTTAGCGTCATTTGTAATGGGGATTTTAGAGGTACTACTTTACTAGAACTTTTTCAAACTCAGCCAGATGAATTACTAGGAAAAACTTTTGCCAAGGCGCAAAAGTTTCCACTCCTAGTCAAATTACTAGATGCACAAGAAAAACTTTCTGTTCAAGTTCATCCAAAGGATGCTTATGCAAAAAAATACGAAAATGGAGAGTTAGGCAAATATGAGATGTGGTATATTATTGATGCACCTTTAGGGGCTACCGTTGTCGCAGGCCTTAAACCTGATACCACCAAAGAACAATTTGAAATGGCTGTTAGACAAGGTACAGTAGAGTCCTATTTAATGCATATTCCTGTAACAAGGGGAGATGTAATCTATGTGCCTGCTGGCTTAGTTCATGCCTTAGAAGAAAATATTGTTCTTGCAGAAATTCAGCAAAACTCAGATACTGTTTATCGTGTTTATGATTGGAATCGTTTAGGTCTTGACGGGCAACCAAGAGAGTTACACGTACAAAAAGCATTAGATGTAATTGATTTTGCCACTAATGAGCAACCTATTGTTAAAGGTCTGTCAATCTATAAAAAAGATGCTATCTATACTTATTACATTGCAACCCCTTATTTCGCAGTAGAAAAGATTCAACTTACTGGTGAAATTGAAGAGGATACAAAATCCCTCAAATTTTACCTCTATACATGTGTAGAGGGACGAGGTATAATAAAACATAATGAGATTGAATATAATTTTTGCCAAGGACAATCCTTCATGATTCCTGGAAGCGCAGGTCAGTATAAAATAAAAGGTGATGCTACATTATTAAAATCATATATTCCTCATATTGACAAAGATTTTATTCAACCTTTACAAGCAGCAGGATATACAGCTGAAGAAATTGAAAAACAAGTAGCTATTTTGGAAATGTAATTACACTAGAAAAGTGGTTCCTAAATAGTCAATAAGAAGTTGCTTGTTTACATTTTTGACAGAAAAATCATGACTGAATGGAAATGATAAAGTGGGGGCCTAGTATGAGACAATATAAAATCATATCAGTGCAAAAAGAAGAAGTAGCAAGTATTCATTGCAATGGATGTGGGACACCAATACCAAGAGATAAACATGGTAATTTTGAAGAAACTCTTCACATTGAAAAAGAATGGGGCTATTTATCCAAAAGAGATGGAGAAATACATTCCATTGATCTATGTCAAAACTGTTATGAAAAATGGATCAATACTTTTGCAATATCTCCAGTTTCTGCTTATAAAAATAAAGAATAGACGTCTATGGATGTCTATTTTTTATTTTGAACTAGGAAAGTTCGCCTATCTATAAAAATCTATTGAAAAAACTTTTGGTATTGGATATAGTAGGAAGAGAAAGACTATCATAAAAGGAGTTGCACAAAAGAGGAGAGTGAATATGCTTGATGTTTGCTTAATAGGAACGGGAGGAATGATGCCGTTACCTGATCGATGGTTAACTGCATTCCTTGTTCGTTACCAGGGAAGAATGGCCCTCATTGACTGTGGAGAGGGAACGCAAATTCCTCTTAGAATGTTAGGGTGGGGATTTAAGTCCCTTGATATTATTTGCATTACTCATTATCATGGAGACCATATCGCAGGTTTGCCAGGAATTTTATTAACATTAGGTAATGCAGGAAAAACAGAACCTTTAACAATGATAGGGCCTAAAGGTTTGCGACGTGTTGTACAGGGCCTCAGAGTGATTGCACCTGAACTACCTTATGAAATTGAATATATAGAATGTAGTGATCAAGAAATACAAAAGTTTCAAGTTGGTGATTTTCATATATCTACTTGTCCGGGAGACCATACATTACCTTGTGTAGCCTATACGATTGAAATCAATCGGCAACCAAGATTTCAGCCTGACAGAGCAGAACAATATGAAATCCCTCGGCCAATGTGGAAGTACTTGCAGCAGGGAGAAGAAATTATTTGGAACGGTCAAACAATTATTCCATCTATGGTTTTAGGGCCTCCTCGCAAAGGATTAAAAGTTAGTTATTGTACGGATACACGTCCTACACAGGCATTAGCAAGTTTTATTCAAGGTGCTGATTTATTTGTATGTGAAGGAATGTATGGGGATGATGATAAAGTCTCAAAAGCTATTGAGTATAAACATATGTTGTTTTCAGAAGCGGCTAAGCTAGCGGCGGAAGGAGAAGTCAAAGAGTTATGGCTAACCCACTATAGTCCTTCATTAACGGACCCAGAGGAGTATATCCAAAGTGCTCAAACCTATTTTACAAATGTACGAATTGGAAAAGATTTAATGAAAGATACTTTAGCTTTTGATCCAAATGAAAAGTAAGGAAAAAATATCAGACATAGATAAAAAGAATACGTATATTAGAGTATACAATAGAGTAAGATGGTGAGATGTATGGAAGATTATGAAATCATACAGAAATGTCTCGGGGGAGACAAACAGATTTTCGAAGAATTAGTGAACCGATATAAAAACCTAGTGTACTCAGTGATTTTGCGAATGATTAACAACGTAGAGGAAGCAAATGACCTAGCACAAGAGGTTTTCATTAAGGTGTATAGAAATCTAGATAAATATTCACCAGAATATAAATTTTCCACTTGGATTATTAGGATCACTACAAATCAAGTGATAGATTATAGAAGAAAACAAAAGCAACCTACGGTTTCCATAGATGAACTTGTTTATGAACCTGTGGCAGAAGGAACCCCAGAAGAACAGTATCTTCAAGACGAGGAAAGAAGAACAGTGCAAGGAATGTTGCAGAAACTACCGGATATGTATCGCATTCCTCTTATTTTATATCATCAACAAGGATTATCATACCAGGAAATAGCAGACACCATAGACGAGCCATTATCCAAAGTGAAAAATAGAATTTTTCGTGCACGTAGAATGCTTAAAGAAGAATTGTTAGCAATGAAAGAAGGTGAATTGTATGAAATGTAGGCAAGCCGATGAGCTGATGATGGCATATCTAGATGGTATTCTTACCCAAGAGAAGGCACAAGAACTAAATATACATTTACAAAACTGTGATTTGTGTGTGGAGAGTTTTTATGCATATGAACAAATTAAACAAGAACTTAATGAAATAGTTATTACAGAGGCGCCTCATGGATTCACCCAACGAGTGATGGCAACAGTGGCAGAAATAGATCCGCAATACGAAGTGCAGGCTAATCCTATAGAAAACCTAGCAGGTATCGTCTGGGGTATGTTTTCTATCTTTTTTGGTGTTGGCATATTGCTACTTATGTATCAACAAGAGATATTAAATCTTTTGCTAAGTCATCCTCTGACTAGCTCATGGATAGGACAATTTATCCCAACTTTTGATTTACTAAGAGACTCCATCCAAGGAATCCAAAGTAATCTTATAGGTATCAAAGAGTTTATAATACAAATGATAGAAAGTGGGAGAAATTTACTAACAGTAAGCTTAGTAGTATTAGGAATTGTACAATACAAAATTTATCGTAAAGAAAAGGTAAAAATATGATGAAAAAAGCCATCCTCTCCAAGGGGATAGCCATCCTCTGCATTCTTTATTTCTCTATTCCCTTGGGGAGGGTCTATGGGAGCCAAAATAAACTGTCAGGACTCTATTTGATGCAGAAACTCCATCAAGAAGATGAAACAGAAGGAAAAGCTTTCCTTCTGTTTTGTGATGCCGAGATAGCAGGGGAGCATAAAGGGAATCTGTATATTGTAAGAGGAAACGTTACAATTACAGGCAATGTCCAAGGAAATATATATTCTTATGAAGGGCACATAACCCTAGGGAAAGGTGCTCAAGTTATAGGTGGCGTATATACAATATTAGGAAGTGTTCAAGAGGCTTCAAAGATTACTGTTACAAAAGATATTCATTCCTTGATTCCATCCTTTCCACTTTTGCTAAAAATTCTACCGCTACCTCAAGTTATTCGGGAAACCATAGAACTACCTCGTATTTTAGTTCGTCTTATTCATATTTTACTACAACTCATTGTAGGATTTCTTATTATTTTTTGTTCAAAGGATTTTGTAGAACAGGGAAATATGATATTATATAATCAACATCGGCAAGTGATTCGAGATGGAGGCATCTTATGGGTGATGTTTGCTATGATAACAGGCCTTTTTGCTCTCTCTTTGATTGGATTTCCTATTGCGATATTATTTTTGTTGGTAATTTGGCTTCTTACTTTAATTGGAGAAATCATTATCGGTATATATATTGGTTGGCAATTAGAAAAAAGATTCTCTGTTCAGTGGTCTACATATATACATTATTTATTTGGAGCATCGATATTAGAAATTGTAAAAGCCATTCCTATCATGGGTTGGATTTTTATTATTATCATTCTTCCATGGATTAGTTTGGGTATTTTAGGTAGAAGTTATATCAATAAAAAAATATATAACAAAAAGTTTGTGGACCTTCCTAAAGAATACCAGCAGGACTTATATAAAACTATTACGGCAGGAGTGGAACGTAAGAAGGGAGAAGAAAAATTATGAAGAGACAGATAGTAGCAGTTTTCATCATGATTTTACTTGGGATTAGCTTTTATTTTTATGTAGATAATAAAACAAAACCAGCAATCAAAACCCCGGCAAAATACGAGCAACTTTTAAGCCATGACCTTGACAATCAATATCCTACTACGCCTAAAGAAGTCATAGGTCTTTATCAAGAAATTACAAAATATCTTTACAGTCAGAAGATAAAATCAGAAGAGATAGAACCTCTTATTATAATGGAAAGAAAACTCTTTCATTCAGATCTTCTAGATCTAAATCCGAAAGAAGTACAAATAATTAAGGCAGAAGCAGACATTAAAACAAATAAAGAAGCTAATATAAAAGTAATAGACTTTCTTTTAGGAGAGAGTGAATATGAGGTAGCAGAAATTGCTATAGTAAAAGCAATCCAATACCTTAGTGGATCCGATAACCGTTATCTTAAATATTACTTAAAGAAAGAGAATGAACAATGGAAAATACTTGCGTGGGAAACTGTTAATAAATTTACATTACCGGAGGAATAAAAATGCCAAAACAACAGGATGTATACATCCTTGCTATAGAAACATCCTGCGACGAAACAGCCGCAGCTGTTGTAAAAGATGGAACAGAAGTATTATCGAATATTATTTCATCACAAATTGATCTGCATAAAAAGTATGGGGGAGTTGTACCGGAAATTGCTTCAAGAAAGCATATGGAAAAAATCAATCCTGTTATACAAGAAGCAATGGAAAAGGCAGGTCTTACATTTAAAGAAATAGATGCTATTGCTGTTACTTATGGACCAGGCCTCGTTGGTGCTTTGCTGGTTGGGCTTTCTGCAGCTAAAGGTCTAGCTTTTGCTTTAAAAAAACCCCTTATTGGGATTCATCATATCGAAGGACATATATCTGCTAACTATATTAATAACCCAAATCTACAGCCACCCTTTATTTGTCTTGTTGTATCAGGAGGACATAGTCACCTAGTTCATGTAAAAGATTATGGAGAATATGAGATTCTTGGGAAAACAAGAGATGATGCAGCTGGGGAGGCCTTTGATAAAGTTGCTAGATCACTAGGACTTTCTTATCCAGGGGGGCCAGAGATTGATCGCCTAGCAAAAGAAGGGGATTCACAAGCTATTATATTTCCACGATCTTATCTAGAGGAAGGTTCTTATGACTTTAGTTTTAGTGGTATCAAATCAGCAGTTCTTAACCATATTAATCAATGTAAAATGAAGGATGAAAAAATTCATATTCAGGATGTAGCAGCTAGCTTTCAGGATGCAGTGACAGATGTACTTGTAGAAAAAACTATCCAAGCAGCCAAACAAAAACAACTGACAACCATTGTCATGGCTGGGGGAGTTGCAGCCAATCAGGGACTTAGACAAAAAATGCAACACCGTTGCCAAATAGAGGGTTTTTCTTTAGAATACCCTCCTCTTATATTATGTACAGATAATGCGGCTATGATTGGTGCTGCAGCATATCATGAATATAAAAAAGGTGTTCACCATGGCTGGGATTTGAATGCCGTTCCTAATCTAAAATTAGGCGAAAAAATTGACGTATCATTTTGATACGTCAATTTCTTAATCGATTTATTCAGCGGCTGGTGCAGGAGGGGTAAAGGTCCTAAGAGCTAATTCTCGATCCAATAAGAACATAAGGCTAGGATCATGAGAAGCCCCTTTTATTTTCTGAATTAAATCAGTAAACATAGCTTCTTCTTCTACTTGCTCATTTACAAACCAGTGAAGGAATGTAATGGTGGAATACTCTTTTTCTTGAGTAGCAATATCCATTAGATTATATATTTTTTTGGTTACAAATTTTTCGTGAGCTAGAGATGCTTCGAAAACATCTAAAACAGATTGATATTCAGCAGAAGGGTCATCTAACTGATAAAATTTGATGTCAGCTCCCTTATCATTTAAAAAATGGAAGATTTTCATAGCATGAAATTTTTCCTCTTCTGCTTGCATAATAAAAAAGTTAGTAAAACCATCTAGATCTTGGCTTGCACAATAAGCAGCCATAGAGAGATATAGATGAGAAGAATAAAGTTCATGTTTAATTTGTTCGTTCAGTGTGGTCAATAATTTTTCGCTTAACATAAGTAACATTCCTCCTAAATAATAAATATAAGTAATCTAACTAATATCATAAATAAGTTTATTATCATAAATCATTAGAGATTCTAGATAGTCTAAGATCTATAGGTTGATAATTATGAGTTGGTAATAATTGATATTAGTTGTTAGAACCATTATATCATAAAAATAGGATTTTAACAGTAAGATTTAAAGAAAATTCAAAAAAGACTTCTTTTTTATTAAAGAATAGTTTAAAATAAGAAATAGCGGTCCATAATATGGAAGGAGGTGAAGAAATGAAAAAAATAATCAGAATACTGTTGTCAATTCTTTTTGGAGGTGTTGTTTATAGCATCTTTCAAAAAGTCGATTACACCTATGGTATAACTTCTGTGGTCATGCTTTCCCCAAATGCCGCGAAACTAGTAATATTTTTGTTAATGTGGGTTTTCGCTGCAATCATCTTTTATATCCTTTTTTCAAAACCTTTGACAAATTTAATTTTTACTCAAGTTAACAAATGTGAAGAAACATTAAGTATGATGTCACTCAAAGATTTATTAGTCAGCGTTGGTAGCATCTTGGTAGGCTTGATTACTGCTAATTTATTAGGAATAGCTGTACTTCAATATCGTTATATTGGGACTGTTATTGTAATCTTTCTAAATATTATATTAGGATATTTAGGATACCGCATTGCACAGCGGAAAAAAGAAGATATCAATATATTGGAACTATGTGCAACCAGTGATCAAAGTTTTGCAAAGCCTAAAATCCTAGATACTAGTGTTATTATTGATGGTAGAATTTTAGACATCCTTCGTACAGGCTTAATTGAGGGGACCATTGTTGTACCCAATTTTATATTAGCTGAATTACGACATATTGCAGACTCTTCAGACTCACTTAAACGAAATAGAGGCCGCAGAGGGCTTGATATTTTAAATGAAATGCAAAAGCAACTCAAAATTCCAGTACAAATTGTTGAACTAGACTATAAAGATATTGATGAGGTAGATAGTAAGCTACTTAAAGTTGCAGAAGAAATGAATGCCGTTGTTGTTACTAACGATTTTAACCTAAATAAAGTTGCTGATTTTCAAGGTGTAGAAGTATTTAACATCAATGAATTGGCTAATGCCATTAAGCCTGTTGTACTGCCCGGTGAGGAAATGATCGTCACTGTGATCAAGGATGGGAAAGAAGATGATCAAGGTATAGGCTATCTAAACGATGGTACTATGATCGTTGTAGAAGGTGGTAGACGTTCTATGGGAAGAACAATAGAAGTGTTGGTTACCAGTGTATTACAAACTGCGGCAGGCCGTATGATTTTTACAAAAATGAAAGACCAAGTCTCATGACTTGGTCTTTCATTTTGAACTTGTTTATCTACCTATATGTTGGTATTATAAAGAAGAGAGGAGTGGTGACGTGAGGATAACCGTAATTATTGCGGCTGCTGGGCAAGGGAAACGGATGCAGGCAGGAATCAATAAACAATACTTAAAAATGAGAAACAAGCCAATACTAGCTTATACAATAGAAGTTTTTGAAAAAATAAAAGAAATTCAGGAGATTATTCTTGTTGTTGCTGAAGGTGAAGAAAAGTTTTGTGCAGAAGCCATTCGTCCCTATGGATTTAAAAAGGTTACTAAGTTTGTCTTAGGAGGTAAGGAAAGGCAAGACTCTATTTATGAGGGGCTGAAAGCATTATCAAAAGAAACAGATATCGTATTAATACATGATGGTGCAAGACCTTTTGTTCAGGTGGAAGAAATTAAAGAGGCCATCCAAATTGCTGCAATAGAAGGGGCTTCTGTATTGGGGGTACCCGTAAAAGATACAATAAAGGTAGTAGACAGTCAAAGAGTTATCACTAGCACACCTGATAGAGGGCAGCTTTGGATTGCACAAACCCCTCAAATATTTCAATATGAACTGATCAAAAAAGCATATAGCAAAGCAAGAGATGATGGATATATAGGTACCGACGATGCTAGTTTAGTAGAACGCATAGGTCACCCAGTTAAAATGATAGAAGGAAAATATAGTAACATAAAAATTACGACACCAGAAGATTTAATATTAGGAGAAGCAATTTTGCATTTACATCAGCAACTTTAGTAGTTAACTATATTTTTTATAGAAAAGATTTTAAGATTAAAATACAGATTTAAAATCTATTGACAGAGATGAAAGACTGTGGTAAGATATCATTTGTCCTTAGGGGACGAAAGCGTTTAGAAAAAAAATAAGGTATTGACATACAGTCAGAATTATGATATCTTTGATAAGCGTTAAAACGTCAATGGCTTTATATAATCTGCTAATGTAGAAGATATAAAACAAAATTGATTAAAGTAAAGCTACTAATATAGTTTTAATATTAGAGGGAGAGGTGTCCGAGCGGTTTAAGGAGCTGGTCTTGAAAACCAGTGACTCCGAAAGGGGCCGTGGGTTCGAATCCCACCCTCTCCGCCATTAACTATATTTTAGATAGTGAATGGAATGTTGTACTTTGAATTTCAATTTAATTTATCTGGTTTTACTTTGAAAATATCAATATATATAATATGGAGAAGTACCCAAGCGGCTGAAGGGGCTCCCCTGGAAAGGGAGTAGGTCGTTAATAGCGGCGCGAGGGTTCAAATCCCTCCTTCTCCGCCA
>JAAZLH010000088.1 GCA_012799415.1 Candidatus Epulonipiscium sp.
CTTATTTTTTCAATTCTTATTCCCAAAGCTCCGTATTTTTCTTCTCTTTCTTTATCGTATATTTCATAAGTGCCTTGTAACATCCAGTCCATTGATTTGTTTTCCCGTCCGAACAGGTGAAGCAGAGCAATTTCGGATCTTCCTCATCCAACAAGGCATTCTTTTTTGCCCTAGCGACATCATTATGGAGTATAACGTTCCTTGTTCCGGGCGCATCTGGGTATACAGGTGGTTGCTCATGCAGGAGACCTTTTGAGCCAGCTAATGGACTAGGTTGGCGATGGAGTGTCCGGAAATATTTAGTAAATAGTTAATTCTTGTTCCGAGTTCACAATATACTTATACTGCACGATGAATAGTTAAAAATCTATTCTGCCAAATCGTCCAAATTTTGCTAACATTTTCATAGTGAAATATGCGTCATATAAAATTTGAAGCTTGCGAACCCCTTCATCTTCACCCATCGCCCAACCCTGTGTCCATCTGCCGTCATCTTTTTGTTGTTTTATCCGATATGTAATTGAAGCATCTACCAAATCTTTTATCGTGGGATATACTACGTTATCCGGTGAATCTACATCATCGCAAGGTAAATGGACATATTCGTTATCAGATTTAACGAAATCAAGCTCCATAAAAACAGTCGGATTCTGACAAAGAATCGAAGTTAGTTTACTAGCTGTGTCTTTGTCCTTCAAGCAAGAAACAAACCACCTTAAATAATCAAAATCATATGGCGAACCATCATCAAAAATTTCCTTTTTGTAATTCGGTGAATTTTCGTTTTCGATTGGCGTTATAACAATTCCTCTATACCTTACATGATGACAATGAACGCCGTCATTAACTTCCGGTTCTACAGGCTCACCCCAATTTCCAATCTCTGGGTGATAACGCTTTAAAATATATCTCATATGCTTTGAATAATTGGGTGGTCGGCGGGAGGCTTTTCTTCTAGACCAAGTATATATGCATTGCACCCGGTGAAGGGTATGGTGCGCCCTATTTTGAAGTCTTGCATCTGTACCCCTACGGTCATACGAATCTGAACAAGCAATTTCAGATTACACGCATAACAGAAAGCTACGGTTTTCTCGCAAGTTGCAGATCAATAGTATCGTATATTGTGATTTGACCGCCGAAATCATCAATAGTTTTTTCAATTTCTGACAAGAATTTTTTTCTAGTATTCTCTTCAATCGCAATGTGGTCTGAATAAGTACTAAGCAGTGATATATATTCCTTTGCGTTGAAAGACCTTGTCCTATGATATAATTTGTAGGTTATGTCAACAAATCCATATTTCTGTGCTATATCTGCACGATTTTTCGCATCTTCCTCACTGTACTCATTAGGAGCAAAAGAACCAGCCATATATATAGAATATATTTTTTGGAGTGCGTCGTGAATTTCTTCTCTGCCTTTATCCTTATATGGATGGTTAGCAAAACGAGCAAAGACACCGCCACTTTTTAGCATTTCAAAAACCTTTTTGTATCCTATATCTTCCGGTATCCAGTGAAACGCAGAGGCAGAGTAAATTAAATCGCACAAATTATTGTCACTCACAAAATCTTCAAATTTTACTGTTACAGCCGAGAATTTAGGAAACGCCTTGAATTTCTGACGACATAATTCAGCCAAATTCTCGCCATATTCCACAGCGGTTAACTTACACCCAGTTTCTAAAATTGGCAGTGTGGCTTGTCCCCCACCGATACCAATTTCCACAACATTACTGGATTTATCTATGGGGATATATCTGAAAATATCTTCATATAGCTCTAAAACATATCCTGGTCGCATTTTTTCATATCTTTCAGCTTCTGAGTTAAACGTCCATTCCAACCCTTTAATTATTGGCATAAATTCACTTCCCCGTCCTCTGCTTTTTTGACCAAAAGTTGGCAAAGCCGACCCTAAACATGAATTTGTGGGAAAATACGGCAACTAGACTTTTTTCATCACGTTGTCCGAATGCAAATGAATACCGGTCTACTAAATGAGAATAAGCGATACCCGTTGCACCCCAAATAGTATCTTCATCATTTCTAAGGGCTTCACCAATTTGGTCTTTCATACTGATAACGTCTTTTCACAAAACGTGAGATCGCCGAATAACAAGATGCAGTGTAGCCGGCAACGCTCGTGTTATCTGGAATACCCTGCCCGTTTAACCTTATAGCTTACATATGAAGCCTGTCTTTGTTTCTCTCTCAAATCCTGCCTTCTCATAAAAGCGTAAGGTTTCTTCTTTCTTCGAGCCGGTTAACAACATTACTTTATAACATCCAGAATCTCGGGCAACCGATACGGCCTTTTCTAACACCTTGGTACCATAACCCCTATTTCTATGTTCGGTATGTGTTACTACATTCTCAATCAAGCCGTATGTACGAGCCCCACGTGTTAAATTCTTAATGATCGCAAGAGTACATGATGATACTATCTGTTCATCAACCTCAAGAACGATATATTGCAGGCTTTGATCATTAAAAATCTCGTCCCAAAGTTTTGTTGTCAAGTCCATTGACACCGGGGAGTCATCCATATGTAGATGCTTATATAAGTCGAGTAAAGAATTGAGCTCATTATATTTTATAAACCTTACCACAACTTCCATAAGTTCATCCTCCAAAGCATGTTTTTAGTTCTAACTTTTTGTGTGCTTGTTTCCATAATCTCAATGGTCTAGATGAGTCTAGGCAAGATATTTCAGATAACGTTTGGATGTCTAACGCCGCTGAACCGGACCCGCAAAGTCTATCCCTATTAGCGGTGCTCGCACCCGGTGAAGCGGTGTGGTGCGCCTAGCCCCAGACAACTTGCCCTCGCAACCTTGCGGGTATCCGATGCACCCTTTGTACCACAGGGCTACCTAGCAAACACTAATATACCTTCTATATTTATCTATAAAATTGGTATAGTCATTATTATTAGTCATCCATATAATTACATAGTACTCTTTAATTCCACAATTTTTTAGAGCTTCATAGCGGTGATTCCCGTCATTCAATTCAAATTTATCATCGCAGTAATTAATCATTAGAGGGGGCATATCCCATGAATTTTTAAATCTTTTCGCAATAGCGGCAACCCTCCAATTAAAGCCCGATTCATCAATTTTATATTTCATACTTAACTCTGGGCCACAGCATCTTTCAAATAGACAAAGAGGCAATTTTATAGGCCCAATATAATATCTTTTCTCCTTCTTCAGCCCGACCGAGAAAGCAATATTGTTACCTTCATCTTCTAAAAAAGCATGAAGCCATTCTTCAATACTACCTTTCTTTGCAAATTCTAATGCTCCAGTCAATGTGTATTTACTGTTCATGATCCATTAGCCCCTTATTTTTAAAATCGTAATTATCCTTTTCCTAACAATAAATTTATCTATTCTTTGAAATCCCCTATTCTTTATTTTCCGATTCTTATCAGAAGAAATTACCATCACACTAATATTATGTAAAACTAAATTAATATTATCGAGAAACCTATTGAGAAGGTCATCCTTTTCGTTGGACTAGGACGCTAGTTTGCCGTATGGAACATCTGTAATTATTATATCAGCTTTGACACTAATCCGTCGAAATACCCTTTTATCAAAACAATCGACAACAAAATAATTTATTTGCGGACAATGCTCCCTATTCCGTATAATATTTAGAAATACGTCTGTACTTTTGATTGCTTCCTTGTGAGATTGCTTACCAAACTTTTTTATCATTTCATAGGTTTGTTGTTTTCGCCTTACAACGCCTTCGACAAACAACAATGATAAATTATCCTTTGCCAAAGATATTGCCCCTCTGCTTATATCTAAAGCAATAATGGATGCTATTATTTAGGGATTCAATAACTCTAAAACAGTTAATAGATATCCTCCTCCACAACACGGATCGTAAATGGTGAACTTATCCTTTTTGCCTGAATACTCCACGGCCCTTCGAAACGCTTCATTAGCAATTTTAACAGGGTAATTAGTAAATCCGGCTTTGCTGTAAATGACCCTACCAGAGGCAAAATCTTCAAAGCTTTCGTTACTGTAATGTTTATAAAACAATAATATTTTCCCCCAATTAATACAAAACTGCTTCCATATGAAGCTTGAGCTTGATATCAAGGTGTTTCGGATAACGTTTGGCATTCAAGACGCCATCGTGCCCTAAGCGGGCCTTCTTCCCTTTATGCTTTCGCCCGCGGGTGCGACTGCACTTGGGCACGAGGATGTGGGCGCGTACTCTTCATGATTCTTCTTTCCTAATTCACTTCATGAATTAATACTTCCGTAGGCTCTCTTCTATTTTTCAAACAGCTCCTCGCCAGCTTGAATGCCGTGTTAGGTGGAGTAACCCGCCAGCCGCAGCCACGGAAGGCGGAGGCGTCTCTTTGTTGATTTTCTTATAAGTCTCTATATTGTTTATGCCAGTTTCGAATATGCTTTTCAAAGTATTGCCCTATTTTTGCAACTTCGTTCATTACTACATGAATTGACTTTTCCTCTTGAAACCAGTTTTGTTTGTGGATACCACTTTTATCTATTACTGAAGCAACAAAAAAGCTTATTTCTTTTGGAAAAACTGTTTGATATGTTAGCAACGCTCGACGAGAGTGAAACGATTTACAAACTAAAATAGCTTTCTTAATTTTTAGTCCATATTCTTGAATTACTTTCAATGAAAATTGAGCGTTTTCAAATGTATGCGAAGCCCGATCTTCTTTCAAAATTGCTTTTTTTGGTATACCTAAACTTAGACCAACACTTCTTAAATACTCCCACTCTGATGAATA
>JAAZLH010000008.1 GCA_012799415.1 Candidatus Epulonipiscium sp.
ATAAAAGTGGATCATTTTGTAAAAGTTGATTTAGAAGCTTTTAGGAAAATTGTTGATGAAATAGGGGGAGTAGACGTTGATGTACCACGAAATATGTTTTATGAAGATCCCTTACAAAATTTATATATCAACCTTAAAAAAGGACCACAAAAGCTCAATGGGGCTCAAGCAGAAGGCTTAGTTCGATATCGTCCTGGAAGTGATGTAGACCGTATTCAAACGCAACAATTATTTTTAAAAGCATTTGCAAAGCAAGTATTAAGTGAAAGAAATATTTTACGCATCTCTAATATTGTTAAAACTTTATATGAACATGTAGAGACGGATGTAGGCCTTGATGATGTGTTGCAATATACAAAATATGTGAAAGATATTAATATGGAAAATCTCCATATGGAAACTCTACCTGGAGAAGGGAAATATATAGGTAAGATTTCTTATTTTATTCCTGATGAGCCAAAGGTGAAAGAAAGTGTTGCTCGTCTCTTTATGGAACTAGAGGAAGAAAAGGCAACTGTTCCAACAGAAAATACAATAAGTAGTAAGGAATGCAATATTGAAGTATTAAATGGGGGAAGTGTAGGAGGCCTTGCAACTAAAACACAGAAGAAATTAGAAGATGAAGGATATCATGTAGCTTCTATAGGAAATTATGAACGAGAAAGGCAAAATCAAACTAGGATTATTGTTCGAACCCAGGGAATGGGTGAAGATTTGAAATCATTTTTCAACGATACAGAAGTTTTGGTACAACCTTCTAATCTTCCTGATAACATTGATATTCAAATTGTACTTGGACTAAAAGAAAAATAGGCAGGCAGGGTAGGAGTAAAGGAGTGAATAGAATTGAATGTAAAAAGACAAAAATTTAGATGGAAAAAGATGATAGCTTTATCCTTGGTAGCTAGTTTGTTTTTTGGTGTTACAAACATAGAACTTTATGCTAACCAAGGTCTTGCCAATATTCTTCATGAAGAAAAAGAAATTCAAGTTATAACCAGTGGTGTGGTATATGAAAAAAATCGTCGCTTTACTCAAGATGGATGGATTGATATTCATGTCATGACCATTGATGTGAATAATCCAAATGTAGAATTGGATGTATTAGACTCAGTTAAAGAATTTGGACTTAGAGAACCTTTAAAAGATCTAGCTACAGCAAAAGGGGCTGTAGCTGGCATCAATGGAGATTTTTTTAATATGTCAAAAAACCCATCAGATACGGAAGGATTGACAGTCAAAGATGGGAAAATGCAAAGTCTCACTAATTACTTAAATTATACACCAAATCATAGAGCTAGTTTTGTCGTTAACAATGATGGTTTACCAGCCATTGATTTTTACCGTATGTTTACTAGTTTTCAAAATGGAGATGGTATAGCTCTTGATTTACATGGTATCAATCGGGTAGCAAATTTTTCAAAGCCCGTATATGTAGACCGAACTGTTGGGACTACTACAGCTAATATAGATAAGCAGAATCCTGGATTATATAAGATCGTAGTACAAGATAATATTATTATACATATTTCAGGAAAAGGAGAAACAGTGACTATACCTGAAAATGGATTTGTCATTTTAATGAATGAAGCAACAGCTCAAGCTAAATTAAGTTCTTATGCTGTTGGGCAATGGGGTAGTAATCAGCATTCTTTTGGAGCAACAATTCCTATGAAAATGGCTATTACTGGAGGCGGAAAGATTTTGGCACAAGGTCAGCCAGTAACAGGTGGATATGTAGTAGGGGCTAATCAAAGACATCCACGTACAGCGATCGGAATATCTCAAGATGTTAGTAAGGTTATGTTTTTTGTAGTAGATGGACGAAGTCATAGTGTAGGTGTAACTCATGCAGAATTAGCAGCTATTGTGAAACAATATGGCGCTTATGAAGCGATGCATTTTGACGGCGGAGGGTCTACAACTATGGTTGGACGCCCGATGGGGACAAGCCAGTTACAAGTATTGAATACTTTATCTGATGGTGCACAAAGGCGGATTGTAAATGGTATTGGGGTTATTAGCCGAGCCCCTCAGGGGAGTTTAACAAAGATGCAATTAAAAGCAGATGCAGAGCGTGTGTTTCAAGGTACTGGTGTGAGATTTGAACTAATTGGTGTAGATCAATATGATAACCCTGTTTCTATTTCTCTAGATCAAGCTATTTTACAGGTTAGTGGAGTAGAAGGACATTGGGCAGGAGGGATATTTTATCCCCAATCTTCTGGAAAAGCTGAAATTACAGCACAGATTGGTGCAGTATTGGCCTCTACTTCCATCAATGTTATGGGAAGTCCTATTGCTTTAGAAATGACTCCTAAAGTAATTAAAACTCAAACAGGACAAAAGACATCTTTATCTATTGTTGGCTTAGACCAAGAAGGTTATCAAGGAAAGGTTAATGGACAAGGGATACAGTGGACAGTAGATGCAAATCTGGGACGGGTAGAGAATGGTGTCTTTATTGCTGGTGACCAAGCAGGACATGGTTCTATTGTAGGTCAGATAGGCAACACAAAAGTAAATGGATATGTTATTGTAGGAGATCAAAAAACAGTCATCGATTCTTTTGAAGAATTAGGAAAAGTACAATTTACCAGTTATCCCTCCTATGTAAAGTCTATAGGAAATTACACCTCAAACCTTACAAGAACGGGTCGTTATGCTGTTGAGTTACACTATGGATTAGAGCAAAAAGAAGCAGAAACTCAGGCAGCTTATGTAGATTTTGTTGAGCCTAAAGCTTTTCCAGGGCAACCTATGGGGATTGGACTTTGGGTCTATGGAGATGGACAAGGACATTGGCTGCGGGGTAGAATAAAAGATCAAAAAGGCAGTACTCATACCATTGACTTTGCAGATCAGATTGATTGGACAGGGTGGAAGTATGTGCAAGCTACAATCCCTAAGACAGTACAGTATCCTATTTCTTTAGAACGTATTTATATTACAGCAGTAAAGAATGAAATCCCCCATGAAAGTACCCTTTATATAGATGACTTAACAGCAGTTTATCCCATAGCAGTTTCTGACTTAGTGATTCCAGATGGTACTGTTTTCCAGGACCCATTACAGAGTAGATTACCAGATGAAATGGTAGGCCCTGGTTTTGATATTACTGTCTTTGGTAGTACTGCAGGGAAAAATAGTTTGTTAGATGATGTTATTCAACGTCAGGTAGTTGAAAAAATGGATAACAAAGCAGCTTTTAGTATTTTTGCAGGGTACACAGATATGGCAGGGTTTAGGATGAATCATCCCTATTATGCTTGGAAGGATCAATATGAAAAAAACACTTATCAAAATGTAAAGATTATACAATTAGGAACATCTAAAAATGGAATGAGAGCAACAAAGGCAGAACAATGGAGATGGCTAAAGCAAGATTTAGCAGAGGCAACGGAGGATCATATTATTCTTGTCTTAAATAAAGATCCACTAGACTCTATCAATGGATTTACAGATGCTTTGGAGGGTGAGCTTTTCCATAAGATTTTAAAAGAATACAGAGAAAAAACAGGAAAAACTATTTTTGTTATAAATGGAAGTGGATATCATTTTGGTAGTCATCTTCATGAAGGAATCCGTTATATTGATTTGAATGGCTTATGGTATCAACCTAATGGAAATAAAAAGGTGAATTTACAAGAACAATTTTCTATTTTGCGTTTCCGAGTTCAAGGGAAATCTATTGTTTATGACTTTCAGCCTATTTATGAATATAGGTAAACAAAAATATGATTAGTCTAGGTAGAGGAGGATATAATATTGAAAAGAAGACATAAGATGGTTATCGGGTTAATGATTTTTTTCATTGCAGGTATTTTGTTTTTTCCTCTAGAGTGGGTACATGGGACAGGAGTAGAGCCGGGTACACAAGGAGATCCGTTAGTATCAAAGTCCTATGTAGATAAACGAATCAATGAAATATTAAGTCTTGTTCAAGGGAAACCAGTTACGGGAAATCCTAGTGATGGAGCAGGGAATATAGATATAGATGATTTACTAGAGCAAGTAGATCTTATGATTCAATTTCGTATGAAGGAGGCAGGAATTACAGCCCCTTCTTATGAAACCGTAGAGGTGAAAAAAGGTCAACAGATTGTTGGGAATCAGGGAACAGAAATGATTTTGCGAAGTGGTAAGGCAAAGGCTATGGCTAGTACATCAGGGGGACTACAGAATGTAACAGCAGGAGCCGATATTGCACAGGATCAGCAAATTCCCCAATATCATCTCATTATTATTCCTCGTTCTGACGGACGAGGCTTTGAGATGACAGCGGATGGATGGTTAATGATTCGAGGAGAGTATCAAGTTCAAAAATAAACCATAAGGAGGAGTCATGATGAGGTGGATTTGCCTTGCTCTATATTATTTTATTGCCCGCCATTTACCAACATCAGATGCGTGGTACGCTTTAGGGTCTAAGCAGATTAGGAGAAGACTTTGCAGATACATTTTTTCTTATGCTTCTCCTAGTTGTAATATTGAACATGGAGCTTTTTTTGGTTCAGGCAAAGATATTATTATAGGAGATCGATCTGGCCTTGGACTAAACAGTAGGGTACAGGGGCCCTTGACTATAGGGAAAAACGTAATGATGGGGCCAGATGTTTTAATATATACAAGAAATCATCGGATTGAAGATACGACCGTTCCTATGATTGATCAAGGGGATGGAGACACAAGGCCTGTTGTTATTGAGGATGATGTTTGGATAGGGGCTCGTGTTATTATTTTGCCTGGGGTTCGAATTGGAGCAGGGGCAGTGATTGGTGCAGGAGCAGTAGTAACCAAAGAAGTAGCTCCTTATTCTGTTGTAGGAGGAAACCCAGCTAAGACCATTAAAATGAGGCAGTAATTGATGGTAGAAAGCAAATGTGAAATAAATTGACAATTCGTGAAGACATGATAAACTAAAGTGAAAGAATTGAAACCTAAGTGTAAAGGAAGGTTGTTATGAAACAAAAAATTTGTATTTTAGGTTTAGGATATATTGGATTGCCAACAGCAGCCATGTTTGCTACCCATGGACATGAAATTATAGGAGTAGATGTAAACGAAGAAGTGGTTCATGCATTAAATCAAGGGAAAATCATTATAGAGGAACCCTATTTAGATATTATGGTTCAGGCAGCGGTAACATCAGAGAATTTAACAGCAGCTACAGAGCCTTGTCAAGCAGATGTATTTATTATTGCTGTACCAACTCCTATGGAGGCAGATAAAACTGCTAATATGAAATATGTAGAATCTGCAACTAGATCTATCGTTCCTTATTTAGAAAAAGGAAATATTGTCATTTTAGAATCTACTTCTCCACCAGGAACAGTAGAAGAATTGTTAGTGCCAATTTTGGCAGAGTCAGGTCTTTGTATTGGCGAAGATGTTTTAGTAGCTCACTCTCCAGAAAGAGTGCTTCCAGGTAAAATCTTAATGGAATTAGTAGAAAATAATCGTATTGTAGGCGGAATCAATCAACGTTCCTGTGAAGCAGTACGAGATTTATATCGGACTTTTGTAAAAGGAGAAATTTTTTTAACAGATGCAAAAACAGCAGAAATGTGTAAGCTAATGGAAAACACTTACCGAGATGTGAATATTGCATTAGCTAATGAACTAGCAAAAATTTGTGAAGCGATGAATATCAGTGCTTGGGAAGTCATTGAATTAGCCAATAAGCACCCGCGGGTACATCTTCATCAGCCAGGCCCAGGTGTAGGTGGTCATTGTCTTGCTATTGATCCCTGGTTTATCATTGAAAAGCAGCCTCAATTAGCTCAAATGATTGCCCTTGGACGTCAGATCAATGATAGTATGCCAAGACATGTATTGGAACGTTGTAAAGAGATTTTAGAGCCAGTAGAAGAAAGAAAAAAAGTAGTTGTTTTTGGTGTTACATATAAGCCGGATATTGATGATATGAGAGAAAGCCCTATTATGGAATTTATTCATCTTTTGGAGCAAGAAAAAGATATTGACGTTGTTGTTGTAGATCCTCATGTTACACACATGCCTTACTTGGAAAAAGACATGTGGAAAGCTGTTGGAAATAGCCATTTAATTGTTCTTGGTGTTCATCATCAAGTTTTTGCACAAATTGACTTTGAACATATGAAACAAGAAATGAAAAATCCTGCCATTTTAGATACCCGTGATTTTTGGGATAGAGTGACTTTGGAAAAGTTAGGATTTCAATATTTTCTATTAGGAGAAAAAAAAGAGGGATCTAGGTTATGAAGAAAGTACTTATGATTGCTTATCAATTTCCACCTATGGGAGGAGCGGGAGTACAAAGAACGGCCAAGTTCGCAAAGTATCTGCCAGAGTTTGATTGGGAACCTATTATTTTTACTAGGGAAGCAGTAAAAGGACATGTTCAAGATCCATCTCTTTTAGAAGATATTCCTCAAGGTTTAAAAATTATTCGTACAAAGCCTTATGATATAAGAGAGTGGCCTAGTATTTTGGGTCTTGGAGGTAAATGGCTCTCTAGAAAGTTAATCTATCCAGATGGAGAAAGAATATGGCAGGTTCTGAATCGTAAAGCTGCTATCGAAGCCGTTCTGACAGAAAAAGTAGATCTTATTTATACTACATCCTATCCTTATAGTGATCATTTGATGGGCTTAGAATTAAAAAAGGAATTTCCTCATATTCCTTGGGTTGTAGATTTTAGAGATGAATGGACCAATAATCCTTATATTTTAGATATGAATTATCCTGCTTTTCGTACTAGAATAGAAAAGAAAATGGAAAGAGCCGTTGTAGAAAACTGTGATTACTTTATTACGAACACACCTATCATGTTAAAAAACTTTCAAAATGATTATCCAACTTTAACAAAGAAAAATTCTATTGTTATTTCTAATGGATATGACGAGGAGGACTTTGCAGAATTAAATCGTGCCAAGCCTACAAATGATAAGTTTGTTATTACTTATACAGGAGCCATTTATGGCCAAAGGCGCCCGGACTCCTTCTTCCAAGCTTTACAAGAACTAATAAAAGAGGGGAAGATCTTAAAGCATAAAATAGAAGTAAGGTTGATCGGTGAATATGCACAGAAAGCTCTAGATGAAAAGATTACAAATTATCAATTAGAAGATGTAGTAAAAGTATTCCCTTACATGCCCCATTTAGAAAGTATTCAGAAACTTTTAGAATCCGATACATTATTACTTATTATTGGATCAGGACCTGGGGCAGCAACTTTTTATACAGGAAAGATTTTTGAATATATGAACACAGGACGACCAATTTTAGCATTAGCTCCTCCTGAAGGTGTGGCAGCTCAAGTATTAAAAGAAAGTCAGACAGGTTATATTGCAGATGATCAAGACATACTAGGAATTAAAGAAAATATACAAATTTTGTATAAAAAGTGGGATCGACAAGAAGAGGCAGTTACACCTCAGTGGAATATTATTGAGCAATATGAACGTAAGATGTTAACAAAAAGATTGGCAGAAATACTAGATGGAGTGTTATTAGGAAGGTAGCGATGGATGATGAAGGTAATGCATCTCATTAGTGGTGGAGATACAGGAGGAGCCAAAACTCATGTAATCACCTTACTAAAAGAACTGAAAAACCAAGTGGATATCATGTTGGTCTGCCTGATGGAGGGGGAATTTTCAAGGGACGCAAAAAAAGCAGGCATTCCAGTAACGGTAGTAGAACAAAAGCAGCGTTATGATTTAACTGTTGTAAAAAAATTAAAACAGCTTTATGAACAAGGAGACTATGACCTATTGCATTGCCATGGGGCTAGGGCTAATTTTATTGCTGTATTTTTAAGGATATGGGCTAAGATTCCAGTAGTTACTACAGTTCATAGTGACTATCGTTTAGACTTTGATGATAGTTTATATCGTAAATGGATCTATACCAATATTAATTCTGTGGCACTACGGATGCTCCCATATTATATTGCAGTGACAGATAATTTTAAGCAATTGTTAATGAAGAGAAATTTTAACCCAGAGCGTATCTATATTACCTATAATGGGATTCAAATTGATGAACAATTACCTACTGTAGAAAATCCTTCTGTTTTTCTAAAAAAGCATCAAATTGATAATTTTGAAGATCATCTCTATATAGGGATTGTAGCTAGGCTTCATCCAGTGAAAGGAATTGAAATATTTTTACAAGCAGCTAAGCAAATTATTCAAGAATACCCAAAAGTTCGTTTCTTACTTGCAGGAAGCGGGGAGTGTATGGAAGAATATAAGGCTTGGGTACAAAAAAATAATTTAACATCATCAATTTTCTTCTTAGGGCACATTACAGATATTGAGTCTTTTTATCACACAATTGATATCAATGTTCTCACTTCCTACAGTGAGAGTTTTCCTTATGCTCTTTTAGAAGCAGCCCAACAAAAGAAAGCAACGGTCAGTTCTGCTGTTGGAGGGATTCCAGAGATGATTGAAGATCATCGGTCAGGATATTTATTCCCACCGGGTGATGTAGAAGCTTTAGTAAGCTATCTAAAGGAATTGATTGAAAGCCCAGACAAGAGAAAGGCTCTTGGAGAACAGTTTTATGAGCGGGTGAAAGAAAAATTTTCTGCCACCCAGATGGCAGCCTCTCATGTAGAGATTTATAAGCAGATAAAAGAACGTAGTTTGAAATGAAACAAAGAAAGACGGATAAAAGAACATAGTTTGAAGTGAAACAATAAAACATAGCAAGATTAGAAAGGAAGTAAGAGATGAAGTTAATCGATGAAAAAGGAAAGATTTTTGGTTTCATTAATATTATTGACTGTATTGTATTGTTAGTTGTAGCAGCAGTTGTATTTGGTATAGGATATCGTGGATTGACGAAAAGAAGCACATTAGGTGGACCTTCCGCTGAGCCCCAGCCTATTATTTTTACTGTACGTGCTACGGAACAAATGGAAGCAGTTGCTCTTGGTTTTCAAGAAGGAGATACTTTATTTGCAAAACAAAATTATGTAAGTGCAAAAATTACAGCCATTGAATATGAACCATCGATTGTTTATATTGAGACGGCTGAAGGAGAGATTAAAGGAGCAACACACCCTACATTGAAAGATATTTTATTTACTATTGAAGCAAATGTAACTGTAAAGGGTCCAATTCTCGAAATTGGTGGACAAGAAATTCGTATTGGATCCCATCATTGGGTGAAAACCCAAACCAATCAAGCAGCTGGTTTGATTGAATCTATAGAATTTATAACGAGGTGAAGTAGATGCCAATTCGACTAAAAGGATATTTTTCCAATAGCATAATTGGACGGTGGATATTACTAATTTGCATATGGTATCATCATAGTCAATTTAAAATCCTAGTAGATCATTGGCAAAAGTGGGCATCTCAAAGCAAAACACAAGCGATATGGAATAGGTACATTGATAAGACACCTAGATATATATATTCAAAGGCTTTTGCAATCACAAAGTGGATAGAAGGAAAGACAAAGCCGTTTTTTGATGGACTACATAGAATTTTTAAAAATAGTAAAATTCTAAGTGTGTTTATGACCTGGGACTATCAGCATGCCACTTATCTCCTAGCTTTTTATGCCTTTATCAACTTTTTTATGAAGGGATTTTTTAGTGGGCATTCCTTAGAAGCCCTTTGGGATGAGTTACTTCTACTTGGATGTATTGCGTTATGGGGATATAAACTTATTGCCAATCCAAAAGACTCAAAGTATCATTGGACACCATTGGATATTCCTTTGCTAATTTTTATTGGTTTAGGCATTACCCATGTCAGCTTAAATGCATTGGAATTGCGGGTTGGAATTGATGGTATTCGGGCAGTAGCACAACATATGCTATGGTTTTTTCCAGTTGTACAATTACTACGTACTAAGGAAGGAGCCAAAAGACTATTTATTGCTTTGGTATTAGCGGGAACCATTATGGGAGCCCATGGAATATTCCAATATATTACTGGTGCAGAAATGTTAGGAAACTGGGTAGATAGTACAGAAAGTATTCGTACACGAGCTTATTCCATTGTTTACAGTCCCAATGTATTAGGAAGTGTTATGACTTTATTTGCTCCTATGGCTTTATCTTTGGCATTTGCAGAAAAAAGCTGGATCAAAAAAGGAGTATATTTAGGTAGCACAGGTATCATGTCTCTTTGCCTTTTATTAACTTTTTCAAGGGGAGCTTGGCTTGGTTTTGGTATTGCCCTATTATTTTTCTTCATTATGAAAGATAAACGTTTTATCATTCCTTTACTAGTAGGAGGTCTTTTGATTTACTTATTCGTGCCCTCCATCTCCAATCGTATTTTGTACATGCTTTCTTCTGCTTATTGGCAAAGAAGCGCAGAAGGTGGAAGGGTTTACCGATGGGTTGTTGGATGGGAAACCTTAAAGGAAGGGAATATATGGTTTGGCTTAGGTTTAGGACGTTATGGTGGTGCAGTAGCTATGAACTATAACTTATCTCCTTTTTATATGGATAATTATTATATGAAAACCCTAGTAGAGATGGGGTTCTTTGGACTTGGACTCTTATTCTTCTTACTGTATCAAGTATTTATATGGGGGTATCGTACAGTAAGGCTTATCCCTGATACACATGATCATACTTTAGTACAAGGTGCTTTGGCCGGTTTGTTGGGAGTTATGATTCATAATTTTGGAGAAAATATTTTCGAAGTACCCATGATGGTTACCTATTTTTGGGTGATAGTTGGTTTTATTATGTTTATGAGAAATCAGTATCAAAATCCTGTGACAGACAAAATAGGATGATAAAGTAAAGAAGGGGATTTATATGAAAAGAGTATTGATTTCAGGATATTTGGGGTTTGGGAATTGCGGAGATGAATCGATTTTAATGGCGATTACGTCAAATCTACAGCAGCTTGATCCCCATATTCAGCTAACTGCATTTTCTAA
>JAAZLH010000089.1 GCA_012799415.1 Candidatus Epulonipiscium sp.
GGAAAAATGTAAAAAACGTACTTTTTCAAGTAAACTAGGAAAGTTTATTTACTGGAAAACAAACTTCCTAGTTTAAAATAAGAAAAACAGCTGTAATAGCTGTTTTATACATATTTTCTCATATGTTTTAATGCTGTTTTTTCTAATCTAGAAACTTGCGCTTGAGAAATACCAATTTCATCAGCAACTTCCATCTGGGTTTTCCCTTGAAAAAAACGTAAGGACAGAATTAGCTTTTCTCTTTCATTTAGCCTTTTCATCCCCTCATTTAATACAATAGATTCCATCCAAAGTTCATCATGATTTTTTTCGTCTTTTACTTGATCCATTACATATAGAGCATCTCCTCCATCTTGATAAACGGGCTCAAATAAAGAAACCGGATCTTGAATTGCATTCAACGCAAATACTACTTCTTCTTTAGGTAAACCGACCTCTTTTGCAATTTCCATGATGGTAGGCTCTTTTGAATGTTCTAAGGTCAGCCGCTCTTTTGCCTGCAATGCTTTATAGGCTGTATCTCTCAAGGATCTACTCACTCTAATAGAGTTATTATCTCGTAAATAACGTCTAATTTCTCCAATAATCATTGGAACCGCATAGGTAGAAAACTTCACATTATGACTAATATCAAAATTATCAATAGCTTTCATGAGTCCGATACAACCAACTTGAAATAAATCATCTGCATGTTCTCCCCGATTATTAAATCGCTGAATGACACTTAGTACTAAACGTAAGTTTCCATAAATGTATTCTTCTCTTGCTTTTAAATCCCCTTTTAGTATTTTATCAAATAAAATTTCCTTTTGTTCATTTGTTAGAATAGGTAATTTTGATGTGTTAACTCCGCAAATTTCTACTTTATGAACTGCCATAAAATTCCCTCCAATTATAAACACCTTTACTCAAATGATTTCCAGAGAGAATTTATTTATACACCTTCTTACATCATTCTAGTTATTTCCTTTTTTAATCGTAGGATAATTTTTTTTTCTAATCTTGAAATATAGGATTGAGAAATTCCTAAGAGGTCGGCTACTTCTTTTTGAGTCTTTTCAACTCCCTCCTTAGTTAAACCAAATCGTAATTGTACAATAGTTTTTTCTCTTTTATTAAGTTTATCCATCGCTTTTCCTAGAAGTTCTTTATCTACTTCCTCTTCAATATTTCTATATATTACATCTTGTTCTGTACCTAAAATATCTGACAAAAGCAGTTCATTTCCATCCCAATCTACATTTAATGGTTCGTCGATTGAAATTTCTGATTTTATTTTATTATTTCTACGTAAATACATTAAAATTTCATTTTCAATACACCTTGAGGCATAAGTCGCCAATTTAATTTTTCTTTCAGGATTAAAGGTATTAATTGCTTTAATTAACCCAATAGTACCAATAGAAATTAAATCTTCAATTCCAATTCCTGTATTTTCAAATTTTCTTGCAATATATACTACCAACCTTAAATTTCGCTCAATTAAGATGGCTTTAGTTGATACATCTTCTTCGCCTCCTAATTGTTCTAATAAGTAAGCTTCTTCTTCGCTTTTCAAAGGTGGAGGCAATACTTCACTCCCCCCTATATAATAAATTTTATCTGGTTGATAAAATCCCACTTTTCTTCCTAAAGAGTAAAGCCAAAGTCGTAACTTCATTTTAACTTTCATCATCCATCGAACTGTCATGTTTTCCTTCTCCTTCCACTATTGTTTTCACTTGCCTAAAAATAAGCTAAGCACGTTTATGATATAGATAGCCTAGGATAAATTTGAATTTCGGCGTAAAGATCTATATTTTTTATGCAATATCATAAGCAATCATATCGGGATGTAGCAAAGCTTGATAGGTATTGTCTGGGGATAAAGAATGATTATAAATACCTACAATCACCTCTTTGGATACAGTGGCTTCCTTCTTAGCTAACACTTCCACGTGATCTGGCTTAAATCCGATTAGCATACCATTAGGGGTACCTAAAGAGGAAAATGGAATCATGCGAATCTTTAGACATGCCTCTTGACTTTTTTCTAAAGTTTCCGTAATCCGCTCTAAATTACTCTCCTGTCTTTCTAAAAATAAAAACTGCATGCTATCAGGTAAGATTTTCTTAACAGCATCAAATTCTACAATAATAACTGGAGCCGATGTAAGTGGATCATATAAATTATTGCCTGTATCTACTAATGCATTTGCATCTACTTGGTGCCCATTAAAGTAAATACGGATCAGATAGTAAGACTTATTCTTAAGATGTCTTGATATCCAGTAGTATCCTACTTTTAAAAAGACATAAGATATTAGTGTAGCAAAAAACAAAATATGAACAGGAAAGTTTTGAATTCCTTGGGTGAAACTTTGGCTTAAAATGAGCCCTAGATTTGTATAATAAAATAGAGCAATAGCTGTACCTCCCAAGCCAAAAGCAATTATATGAAGAGTAAATAATAATTTTAGAAATTCTTTAAAACCTTTTGGCTGAAATGTTGCCATAATCATTATCATAGCCAATGCTAAAAAGCCCAATATATTGTAAGTACGGTGTAAGTAAGGTAAGAATAAAATCGCAGCATGTAAAGCGGCTCCTAAAGCAGCACCTATTAGAATTCGTGAAGAAGAAACTGGCTTTTTCATAATCTTTGCCACAATCCACAAAATAAAAAAGTCCATCATCCAGTTGATTAGAAAAATAATATCTGCATAGATTTTAATTTCCACCGTATCCTCCCCTTATAAGATCTCTTCCTTTATATGTATTCTTTTTTATTTTTCTATATGCATATTATAGCGAAGATAAGCTCCAAATTTTGTCTAAATCGCTGATCATCAAAAAAAAAGATGCGACATAAAGTCACATCTTTTTTAGGTTTTATAATAAATACTGGTATTTGCAAGATATTCTTATTTTCTACGACGCTGTAAGAATACTGGAATATCAATAAATGCACCCTCATCTGCTGAAGAACTACTTCTAATACTTTCCATGGGTTCTGAAACTCCTTGTGAGCTAGTAGCTGTATTTGGCCCATCTGCTGATGTTTTTGTGGAGTTTGTTGCCATTTCCTTAGAAAAGGCAGGTCCAAATTCGTGCTCAAAACCAGTAGCAATGACAGTCACAATGACTTCATCTCCTAATTCTTCATTAATAGTTGTTCCAAAGATAATTTCTGCTTCTGGATCTACTGCTTCTCTAATTAAATTTGCTGCTTCATGGGCTTCTAGCAACCCAAGGTTCATTCCTCCGCTAATATTAATTAAAACTCCCCTTGCACCATCAATAGTAGTGTCAAGCAATGGACTAGAAATGGCCATTTTAGCTGCTGTTTCAGTCTTATTCTCTCCTGAAGCAACACCAATACCCATATGTGCAATACCTTTATCAGACATAATCGTACGTACATCTGCAAAATCTAGATTGATAATTCCAGGATTGGAAATTAGATCAGAGATTCCTTGAACTCCTTGTCGTAATACTTCATCTGCTTTTCTAAATGCATCAATCATAGTGGTTTTTTTGTCAATAATTTGTAATAGCTTATCATTTGGAATCGTAATCAATGTATCAACATTTTGTTTCAATTCCTCAATACCTTTTTCTGCATTTTGCATTCGTTTACGCCCTTCAAAGCTAAAAGGCTTGGTTACAACACCTACAGTTAAAATACCTGCTTCTTTTGCAATTCCTGCAATAATAGGTGCTGCACCAGTACCTGTTCCTCCTCCCATTCCTGCGGTCACAAAAATCATATCTGCTCCTTTAATAGCTTGACTTACTTCCTCCCTGCTTTCTTCTGCTGCATGAGCACCAATTTGCGGATTTGCCCCTGCTCCTAATCCTCGTGTAAGCTTATCCCCAATTTGAATTTTCGTGGCAGCCTTAGATCGATTTAACGCTTGTTGATCTGTATTAATTGTAATAAACTCAACTCCTGTAAGGTTTTCCTCTATCATACGGTCAACTGCATTATTCCCGCCGCCTCCAACCCCAATTACTTTAATTTGAGCCATATTTTCCTCTGTAAAATCAAATTCTAACACCTTAAGTCCCCCTTTAGTTACAAAACATGATTAGTTCATATGTTAAAATACGTTATTATCTTACTTTCTACTTTCATGAATAAAATTTTAACTATACTACACTTCAAATTTTTCTATTGTTATGAACTAAAAAAGTTAGCCCTACTTGTAATTTGCTAAACCTTCCGAGTTCACCTGAAAAAGTATACTTTTGCACTCTTCTTGTATTTATCTTTAGTTCATCTTATTTCCAAATTTACAATAAAACAATCACTCTATGTAAACTTATTTTAATTATATCATATCTGTTTTTTAATGATTTTTCAATATCAATCGTAAAATTTCATATAATATAGTACTATTTTCTACCTTATGTTAAGTATTTAAATACAAATGGTTTTGTTGTATCACGCAAATCCAAATAGCCACGATCACCTTCTGGTATGTGATCTAATATCTGTAATAAAGCCCGAATTTTATAATCGTATTCATCAATGCCTCCTAGTAATACTTGAATATTTTTCATTTGAAGCTGGATATCTTCAGGATGTTCAACATCAATCTTAATAACTTCATCAAGCAGTTCGTATTTAAACATTGTTTGTGATATTTTTAATATCACATTAAAAACTTCTGGCTCATCTACAATTAACAAATCACCTAAACCAAAAGCATGAAAATTAAATCCTTGTAGTAATGGTAAAGGTTCTGTGAAATGATTAGCAGTTTCAAGAACTCGTCCATCTTTATCAATATATAGATATGCCCCCATATAAGGAACATACCCAATTGTTTTTCTTTCTATAATCTCAATTTTTATTTCTTTTGGAAAGTCTCTCTGAATTTGAACTGAAGCAATATAAGGATCATTCATCAGTTTTTTTTCTTGATTACTAAATAAAAAATGAAATATACTAATTTTTGTTTTTATCTGAAGACTTTCGAGTATTTCTTCTTTTGTATATCGTTGATTCCCTTGCACTTCGATCCGCTGAACTATAAATAAAGGTGATATTAGAAGAGCAATAACAAAAATACTAATCAATATCATCATGCCTATAATGGATCCTGTTTTTTTTGGGGTTTTATCTCGGAATGGTATGATTTTATTCATTTTTATCTGCCTTCCTCATCTCTTATCTTTATAATTTGTGCACCAAGGGCTTGAAGGTCATAGTCTATATGTTCATAGCCTCTCTCAATAAACATGGAGTTGCAAACCGTAGTTTCATTTTCAGCACATAAACCTGCTAATATCAACGCAGCTCCACCACGAAGATCTTCTGCCTTAACCGTAGCCCCCATCAAACGTGAAACACCCTGAATGATAGCTGTCCTACCTTCTAGTTTAATCTGAGCACCCATCCTCATTAATTCCTCTGCATGTTTATATCTAGATTCAAAAACGGTTTCACTGATCACACTGGTTCCTTTAGCAATTGTGAGCAAAGCCATCATTTGAGCTTGCATATCTGTTGGAAATCCAGGATAAGGATGAGTTCGTATCATATCTACTCCTTGTAGGGAGCCTCTTGCTTTAATGTGCATTTTCGTGTTTTCTTCTCGGATGATGCATCCTGTCTCTCGTAACTTAGCTGTAACTGCATATAGATGTTGTGGTCTTACATTATGCAATAAAGCTTCCCCGCCACTGATTGCTGCTGCTACCAAATATGTTCCCGTCACAATACGATCCGGAATCACTGTATATTCAACGCTTGACAACTGATTTACACCATCAATAACAATGATATTACTCCCAGCACCTGTAATTTTTGCCCCCATACAATTAAGAAAATCTTGCAAATCTATGATTTCAGGTTCTTTGGCAGGATTATAAATCATAGTACGTCCTTTAGCTAAAACAGCTGCCAACATGATATTCTCCGTAGCCCCTACACTTGGAAAGTCTAGATGAATCTTAACTCCTTGAAGTCGGTCTGCCTGACAAAGAATATAACCGTGTTCTTCTTGTATCTGAACCCCCATTTGTTTTAATGCTTTGAGATGTAAGTCAATGGGCCTAGGTCCAATAGAACATCCGCCAGGATATGATATTTTGATCTGACGAAATCGTCCTAAAATAGATCCTAATAAAATAATAGATGAGCGCATCTCACTTACTAATTCCGGTGGAACCTCAAACGAAGAAGCCGTTGATGTATCTACAATCAAGGTTTTGCCTTCCCATTTTGATCTGCATCCTATACTTTCTAAAATGCGGATCATAGTAAATACATCTACAATTTTAGGACAGTCATGAATATAACTAATTCCCGGATAAAGTACAGTCGCTGCCAGAATAGGGAGTACTGCATTTTTTCCTCCCCCAATACGAACTTCCCCTTGTAAGGGAGTTCCCCCTTTTATAATAAATTTACCCATTTTTATTAAGCACCCCCTGGGAATAGCAGGAAATTATATGATCATCTTATGCATAAAATTTAAAGTTGTGCAAGTCTCTCCTGCTATCTATTCTTCTCTTTGGTATTTACGTACGGGGTATGTTGGCATATCGTGAAACATTTAAAACGATCCCCATAGAAATCATAAGGAATAGTAAAGAAGATCCTCCATAGCTAATAAAAGGTAAGGGCATTCCTGTAACAGGAATCGTATTGGTAATAACAGAAACATTAATTAATACTTGAACAGCTACTTGACATATGATACCTGCAACAATTAAAGAACCAAATAAATCTGGGGCATGAATGGCTACTTTAATGCCACGCCAAATTAAAATCAAAAATAATAATAATAAAATCGTAGCTCCTACTAGCCCTAGTTCTTCACAAACAATGGAAAATATAATATCATTATGGGCTTCAGGGATATAACCTAATTTTTGTCTACTCTCTCCAAGGCCAAGTCCAAATATACCACCTGATCCGACAGCATACAAAGATTGAATTGTCTGATAACCAGAAACTAAAGGGTCGCTCCAAGGATCTTGCCAAGCTTGAATCCTTACCAGCCGATAGCGAAATTGTTCTAAGGTTACGGCCATGACCCCTATTCCTAAAACTGGAACTGCCATGACAACAAAATGCCATATTTTAGAGCTAGCTATAAATAAAATACAAACTCCTACTATAATAACAACAATAGCAGTACTTAAATTTTGTAGGGCAATAAAAATTACAGGAATCATAATAATGATCATGTAAAAAATAAATCCACTAAATTTATTTAATTTTTCCCGATTTAATGAAACTAAGTTACCTAAAAATAAAGTTACACCTAATTTTGCAACCTCTGATGGCTGAAACCCCATTGAACCAACACCTAACCATCTTTTGGAACCATTGACCTCTTTTCCAATAAAGATAACTAAAATTAAGGTCACAATAGAAAAAAGATATAAAAGTACTGACCATTTTCGTAAATAGCGATAGTCAAAATTCATAAAAAACATCATGGCCCCAAAACCAACAATGGACCACATGATTTGCTTTTTTAAGAAAAAGAAATGATCACCATATCGATTCATAGAAAAATGATAGCTAGAGCTAAAAATCATCACAATCCCAAAACTGACCAATAAAATAACTGTGAATAGAATGGTAAAGTCACACTGGCGTCCCCTCGGCGAACGAGGAATCTTAGATCTGGACTTCTTCATTCTCTCCCCCCTTTAAATTTCGAACTACTTGTTTAAAGAGATCTCCTCTTTCTTCATAACTACGAAACATATCCCAACTGGCACAGGCTGGAGATAATAAAACACAATCTCCTGGAGTAGCAATAGTATGAGCTAACTTAGTAGCCTCTACCAAATCTTTCACTCTAGTCATAGAAAAAAAACCTTCTTTTTTAGCAGTTCTTTGAATTTGGTCTGCCGTTTCACCAAAAACAATAAGATGCCTTACTTTTCCATTAAAGGATTGAATCCATTTTGTAAAATCACTTCCTTTATCCATACCACCACCAATAAGTACAATGGGACGATTCATGGAGTTAATGGCCTGAATAGCAGCATCCGGATTTGTGCCTTTTGAATCATTATAATAACTTACCTGATCTATTTCTAATACATATTCAATACGATGAGCCACTCCTCTAAAAGAAAGTATTCCTTCTTGAATAATTTCTATATTTACATTCATAGCCAATGCGATAGCTATGGCAGCCATAGTATTTTCAACATTATGCCGACCTAAAATTTGTAATTCATTAATTTTACAAATTTCTCTTGTATTTTCTTTCCAATGGATCATAATTTGATCCTCTTTTAGATAAACACCATCTTTAATAGCCTTTTCCATACTAAAGAAAATAGGCTTAGCTTTTGTTTTTTCTTCCATCATCATGCAATGGTAATCATCTGCGTTTAATACAATAAAATCATTGGAATTTTGATTCATAAAAATTTTTTCTTTCGCTTCTATGTATTGTTCCAATGTCTTATGTCGATTCAAATGATCTGGTGTTATATTTAGCACTGCACTGACATGAGGATGAAAAGTTTTAATGGTTTCTAATTGAAAACTACTTGCCTCGGCAATAACAATCCCTTGTGGATCCATCTCTAGCACTTGTTCCGAAAAAGGAATACCAATATTACCCACAACATAGGTATATGGCCTATATTTTTTAAAAATTTCTCCTACTAAAGTTGTTGTAGTGGTTTTCCCATTTGTTCCTGTAATGGCAATAACAGGGATTTTGCAATAGCGAAAAGCTAATTCCACCTCTCCCCAAATTGGAATTTGTTGATTTCTTGCTTCTTGGAGAAAGGGTAGATCTGTTGGTACTCCAGGACTCATTATAATTAAATCCTGTTTTTGCCACTGCTCTCTTAAGATATCTTTAAAAATCAATTTAAAACCTTCTGCCTCTAACAATGATGCCTCCGCTGCTAATTCCTCTCTATCTTTACTATCATAAAGAGTAACCGCTGCTCCTAAACGTTGACACAATTTTCCGGCAGCAATACCACTTTTTGCAATTCCAATAACCAGTATATTCTTATTCATAAGATCCACAGGTATTCATCATCCTTTTTGTTATAATGCGATTAATCCTATCAAGCAAAAAATAGCTGTTAAAATACAAAAAACAGCTACAACCTTTGTTTCTACCCATCCTGACAATTCAAAGTGATGGTGAATAGGTGCCATTTTAAAAAAACGTTTTCTTGTTTTCTTAAAATAAAGCACTTGAATCATGACAGAAACTGTTTCAACTACATATATCAAACCTACAATAGGTAAAAATAGTGGCATTTTTAGCATAAATGCAATAGCTGCTACAAAACCACCAAGAGCTAATGAACCTGTATCCCCCATAAACACCCTTGCAGGATGAGCATTAAATAGTAGAAACCCTAACAAACTACCTACACCTGCAGTAGCAACAGGTAACAAACTACTACCTTCACCCCAACTAACAACAGCAAAAAAAGTAGCTACTAGGACTGTTACACTAGCCGCAAGACCGTCTAAACCATCGGTTAAGTTTACACCATTGACTGTTCCTATCATACCAAAAAATAAAACAGGGATAAAAGCAATGCCTAAATCAATTTGTTTTCCTTTAGTAAAAGGAAGAATCACTGATGTTCCAATATCCGTATATTGTAAAAGATAATAGCCAAAAATTCCTGTTATTAATATTTGTGCAATCATTTTTTGATAAGCTCGAAGGCCTAATGATTGTTTTTTTACAATTTTAATGTAATCATCTAGAAAACCTACAATACCAAAACCTACTGTTAATAAGATAATTGGCAAGATCTCTGGGTGAGAACGAACAAATAATAAACTCGTTAATACAAGGCTCAGAAGAATAATAACTCCTCCCATTGTAGGAGTACCTGCTTTTTGCAAATGACTCTTTGGCCCATCATCTCGCACATATTGACCTAATTTTAAGCGGGATAAACAAGGAATCACTAAAGGCCCTAATATTAAGTTTAGTAAAAAAGCAATTAATACAGGATAAATAGCCGTATAAGACATTTTTTATTTCACCTCTTTAAGTTTTTCTACAGTTTCTTCTAAATGCATACCCCTTGATGCTTTAAGCAGAATTGTATCCCCCCTTTTTACAATAGAGGGAATTTCATCCTGAAGTTCTTCTTTCGTTGGAAAATACAGGCTACTGATTCCTTGCTGTTTTGCAGCAACGTCCATTTGCTTCGCTTCTTCTCCTACAAAGATTAATACATCGATTTCCTTTTGTGCTGCATACCTACCAATAGATTCATGTATTTGTTTAGAATAATCACCTAACTCAAACATATCCCCTAAAATGGCTATACGTCGCCCACTGACTGGCCAACGACATAGCACATCCAAAGCAACTCTCATAGAGTCAGGGCTTGCATTATAAGTATCATTAATAATATGCAATGGATAGTCTGTTGATTCCTTCTCCATTCTCATTCCACTAGGTGCAAAAGAAGCAATTCCTTGTTGCATTTCTGAAATACTCATCCCAAAATATTCACCTATAATAACTCCAGGTAAAATATTATATATCCAATGTTGGCCAATGGAAGGAACTGTGGCTTTAAACTGAGTTGTAGGAGTATGGATTAAAAGAACTGTAGTTTCTCCAGTGATATCAATTTCTTCTGCCCAATACATGTTATTTGATTTTATACCAAAAGAAATGACAGTACATGAAAGTTGTTCTTGTAAAGAAGCTAGTAAAGGATCATCTCCATTTAAAAGTGCAACCCCATCTTCCTCTAAATAATCAAATAGCTCTGACTTTGCTTTCAAAATACCTTGTTGGCTACCCAAATGTTCAATATGAGAAACGCCTATATTTGTAATAACCCCAAATTTAGGCCGAGCAATTCTGCTCAAATTATGAATTTCACCAAACCCACTCATCCCCATCTCAAGAACTGCTACAGTATGATGATCTTCTAAACCAAAAACAGTTAAGGGCAGACCTATCTCATTATTATAGTTGCCTTGTGTTTTTAAAACAACCCCTTTTTGCGAAAGAAATGAAGCCATCATATCTTTTGTACTAGTTTTTCCTACACTTCCTGTTACTGCAACTACAGGAATAGGGAAAATTTTCCTATAGGCTGCGGCTAATTCCATCAGTGCTTTTTTTGTGTCTTTTACTAAGATCATCCATTTTCCCTCTGGTACAGTGTGCAATCTCTCTTCAGTTATACAACCTACAGCTCCTTTTGCATAGGCTAGTTCTATAAATTCATGTCCATTAAAGCGTTCACCTCGCAAAGGAATAAACAGATCTCCAATATAAATATTTCTTGTGTCCGTTGATACTCCCTGGACTATTTCTTGGTACACGCCTTCACCAGTAAAGAGTGTACCACCTAAAACCTTTAAGATCCATGATAACTTTACCGGTTTCATTCTGTTTCCTCCTGTAAATATGCTTCAACAATCTCTACATCATCAAAATGAACCCTGCGATTGTTCTCAAATTCTTGATAGTTTTCATGACCCTTCCCTGCAATAATAACAATATCTTTAGGTCTAGCCTCTTGAAGTGCAAATAAAATTCCTTGTTTACGATCTACAATTTTTGTATAAGGGCAATCTGTATCTTTTATTCCTTGTTCTATTTCTCGTAAAATTTGGCAAGGATCTTCGGAACGAGGATTATCTGATGTCAGTACACAAAAATTTGAATGCTGCCCAGCAATTTTACCCATAATAGGACGCTTGCTTTTATCACGGTCTCCACCACAGCCAAATACTGTAATAACCCTACCTGTCGCAAACTGTCTAACAGTTGTAAGTACATTTTCCAATCCATCAGGTGCATGAGCATAGTCTATAATCACACTATAGTCCATGGGAGATCGTAAAGTCTGAAATCGCCCTGGTACTCCCGATACATGAGCTAATCCTTCTTGAATAATTGAAGGCGGGAGCCCAAGAGTCAAACAAGTTGCAATAGCAGCCAAGCCATTGTATACACTAAATTTACCGGGAATACGAAGCTGAAACTCTAATGGCTCATGTGAAATATTAACAGTAAAAGTAACACCTGTTGCCGTAATACGAATATTGTAAGCTTTAATATCTGCATCTTTTTCAATGCCATAAGTAATGATTTTTCCTTTGCTAACCTTTATCATATCTTCTGCTGCCTCATCATCAAGATTAATCACTGCATGTTCGCATTGCCCAAATAACTTTGCCTTAGCACTTTTGTAATTCTCCATTGTTTTGTGAAAATCTAAATGATCTAATGTTAAATTAGTAAATACAGCTACTTTAAAATGGCATCCAGTTACACGATGGAGGGCCAATGAATGAGAAGATACTTCCATAATCACATCTTCTACATTTTCATCTTTCATTTGCAAAAAAAGCTTTTGTAATTCTAATGAATCTGGAGTTGTTCTATCTGATGGAATCCTTTTTTTTCCCACTCTATTTTCAATAGTCCCAATGATACCCGTCTTTCTATCTGCCGTTTCTAAAATTGAGGAAATTAAAAAAGTTGTAGTAGTTTTTCCATTAGTTCCAGTTACACCAACTAAATTCATGTAGGATGAGGGTTGTTCATAAAACTTTGCTGTAATATATGCCATAGACTCCCTTGTGTTTTCTACCTGAATCACTGTAACCCCTTCTGGTAAACCTTCTAGTAACTTTTCTACTACAATAGCTACAGCACCTTCTTCTATGACCTGCTTAGCGTAGTCATGTCCATCTGTCTGAAAACCCTGAATACAAAAAAACAATGTTCCTTCTTGGATTTGGCTTGAAACATGAGAAAGATGTAGAACTTCTACATCTATATCTCCTTGTATGATTGTATATGGCATTTGATCTAATAATGTTGTTAGTTTCAACCTAGACCCTCCTTTATCCTTCTGGTTCTACATATATAATAAACTTAGTTCCCTGGTTCACTCTTTCTCCTGCTAGGGGGAACTGCTCTTTTACTACTGTCCCTTCACCTAAAACCTCTAAAGTCAGACCTAGAGTACGAATTGTTTTCTTTACTTCTGATAAGGGTTGTTCTAAAAAATTAGGAATTTCCACGTCCCCAATTCCAGTTAAGGTTAGTTCCTGCTCCGAGTACTTAGGTTCTATTCCTAGATAAGGAAGAATATTTTCAAATACTTCCTTAATCACAGGTGCTGCAACTGTCCCACCATAATAAATTCCTACAGGTTCATCAATTAGTACAAGAGCCATAACTTCCGGACTATCTGCTGGTGCAAATCCTAGAAAAGATGCAATATACTTACGATTACTTCTAGGTAGTTTTTCAGAAGTAGCTGTTTTCCCACCTATTTTATATCCAGGTAGATAGGTTCTATGACCTGTTCCTTCTGACACAACGGATTCTAATATTTCACGCATAATATCTGACGTTTCTGTAGAAATAATCTGCTGTCTTTTTGTGCTCTCTAAATTTTTTAAAACCAAACCCTCTTCACTAATAATTTTACTTCCAAAATGAGGCGTAATTAAATATCCACCATTAACGATGGCTGCACCCGATCTTATTAACTGCAAGGGCGTTACTTGAAAAGATTGTCCGAAAGACATGGTTGCAAGTTCCACAGGCCCTACATTTTTAATATTATGCATAATTCCTACTGCCTCTCCTGGCACATCAATTCCTGTTTTTTCATGAAGACCAAATAGTTTTAAGTATTTATAAAAAGTCTCAGCTCCAAGTTTCTCAGCCGTATCCATAAAAACAGGGTTACAAGAATTACGCACACCTTCTACAAAAGTTTGACTACCGTGACCACCAGCCTTATGGCAGCGTATTCGCCTATCTGCTACAATTCTATATCCAGGACAATAAAAAGAATGGCTCAGACTAACTACCTTTTCTTCTAATCCAGCAGTGGATGTAATAATCTTAAAAGTTGATCCCGGTTCATAGGTGTCATTAATACTAAAATTCCGCCACATTTGATTTAATGCTTTGGTTTTATCCTCCTGAGAAAGTTGACTCCACTGACTTTGTAATAAAGGATCTTGAATAGTGAAAGGTTCATTAAGATCAAAATCTGGTTTGTTGGCCATAGCCAAAATAGCACCAGTCTGAGGATTTAGTATGATGATAGAACCTTTTTTTGCTTCTTTTGCCCGTAATACTTTTTCAAGAGCTTGCTCTGCATATTGTTGTACCACAATATCTAAAGTGGTAACTAAATGATTTCCAGCCATTGGCTCAATCCTCTGTTGTAGCCCACCTGGAATATCCCGCCCCTTTGCATCAGCCTCTGTTAAAATCTTCCCAGGTATCCCCTTTAAATATTCATCGTATTTAACTTCTAATCCAATAATTCCTTGGTTATCTTTACCTACAAATCCAAGAATATGGGATGCCAAGTTTCTATTTGGATAATATCTTTTTGAATCCTCATCAATAATAATTCCTGGAATGTTTTTCCTGCGAAGTTCATCAGCTATCTCTTTATCAACTCTAGATTGTATTCTTTCCAAAGCAACAATACGATCTACTTTTTTTCTTACATCTTCTGGCTCTAATCCTAACGTGCTTGATAAGGCAGTTATAACTTCCTCTTTGTTTTGAATCTGATTATGAATGACACTCACCGTTGCCACTGATGCATTTTGTGCTAAAGGGACCCCATTTCGATCGTAAATCGTTCCACGTGTTGGAGCAATTAAACGATCCCTTGTTTGTTGATCCCAAGCCTTTGCTTTTAATTCGTCCCCTTGTATAATCTGCAAATATCCAATTCTAACGATTAAACCAAAGATCCCAAAAGTAACCATAGCTAAAAAAAAGAGAAGGCGTCTTTTGACTTCCATTGAAGGCTTTTTCATTCACATCCCACCTACATTTTATAAACTTATAATATTCTATTGTTCAATGAGGTGGGTTATGCTATTTTTTCAGTTGAACATACACTTCACTATGACTATCTACCCGTGTGCCAGCCTTAGGTTCTTGTATGTCTACAATGTTACCTTCTCCTGCAAATACTAACCGTAAAGAATGCTGGCTTAAAATGCTTAATGCTTCTTCATGGGTTTTTCCTATAATGTTTGGGATTTCTACTACCTCATCTGTTTCTCTAGGAGTGACATATAGATAAACCAATGAGCCAGCTTCTATTTTTGTACCTGCTTTAGGGATTTGGTTAATTACCATACTCCCACTGCCTACAACTTCATATTGTAAATTTGCTGTAGTCAACTCTTGTGCCACATCTAATAAGTACATATCTGTATAATCTTTTAAAACAAAATCTGCTCTATCTACATCCTCTGCTATTTGTGTAGGAGAAATACCTAAGTAAGGCAAAATTTGTTCCAGCATTTTTTTAAATGGTGTTGTAACCATTGTGCTACCTACCAATGTATCTTTTGGTCTATCTAAAGCGATATAAATCATAATTTTGGGGTTTTCCACAGGAACAAAACCAACGAAAGAAAGTATATACCTATGCTCTTCTGGATTGCTCCGTGACCCTTGTTCCGCAGTTCCCGTTTTACCTCCTATGCGATAGCCTGGTATTTGGGCTGCTCTCCCTGTGCCTTCAGCAACAACAGCTTCTAGAGACTCTCGTATCTCCTTAGAAGTTTTTTCTGAAATCACCTTTTTTCTGACTGTTACATTTTGATCTTGTACAATATTTCCGTACGCATCTATGATTTGCTTTACAACATGAGGCTTTACTAAGTCCCCTCCATTAATGGCAGCTGCAAAAGCTGTTGCAACCTGAATAGGAGTTGCATTAAACGTTTGTCCAAAAGAACTAGTTGCCAATTCTACTGGTCCTAAATTTTCCTCTTTATGAATTAACCCTAATGCATCTTGCTCACCTGGCAAATCGATACCTGTTACAGAACCAAATCCAAATCCACGCTGATATTGATAAAATTTTTCTTTCCCCAACTTGGCTCCGATATCCATCATAGCTACGTTACAAGAGTTAGCCAAAACTTCTTCTAAAGTCTGTAGCCCATGCCCATTTCTTTTCCAGCATCGAATACGATGTCCCCCCATCATTCTAAACCCTTCACAATAAAAGGTATCTGAAGATGAAATTATATTTTCTTCTAAAGCTGCTGCAATTACCATAGGTTTAAAGGTAGAACCTGGCTCATATGTATAGGTAATATTAAAATTTTGCCAAATCTGATTTAACCTCTTTATTTTTTCATCCTCTGCCATAGATGCCACTTGATTGGCAGATAATAAATGCTCCATATTGGCAGGTTCATTTGGATTAAATGTAGGAAAAGAAGCCATACCTAGTATTTCGCCAGTTGATGGGTCCATTGCAATGGCTGACGCATGTTGAGGTTCATGTTCATAAATAGCCTCTAATAAAGCATCTTCCACATATCGCTGGATGGTTTCATCAATTGTTAAAATTAAAGAGTTTCCATGAGTCGGTTGTACATAATTTTTCATTACATAGTTACCTTGTTCAAAGGTTCTAAATTTTCGCCCCGAAAGCCCTGTTAAAATATCATTATATTGAAGTTCTACACCCCATCGCCCTTCACCTGCACCTGTAAAACCAATAACATGAGCAGCTAAAGAGTTGTATAAATAATTACGTAATGTAGCTTCCTCTAGCCAAACACCCTTAATCTCTAACTCTTTTATTTCTTCCTGGACTTGTTCGCCTAGTTGCTGTGAAATATTCTTTTTTAAAACAATATAATATCTGGGTGTTGTTGCATTCATGTATCCTTGAAGTTCTTCCATGGGAATGTCAAAAGAGCGATGTAGAAAATCTGCGGTTTTTTGTTTTTGCTCTTCTTGATTTTCAAATTGGGCCAAAGCAACTGTATCTAAGATAACGTTATAAACTATATGGTCAATAACTAATCCATGTTGATTTCTATCATAAATGCCACCACGCATAGCTGGAATTTTTTGATCTAATATTAGTTGTTGTCCAATTGCTTTTTTTTCATACTCTTCTCCCTTAACTAATTTAATATACCCAATACGATAAATGAGGAAAAAAATAAAACAAACAAAAGATAAAAGCAGAAAACCTAAACGGCGTTTCACTTGATTGAATTCTTTCCCCATTCAATCACCAACCTTTAATTAAAGTTTGGAAAAAAGAAAGAAAAGATGCTTTCGTTTGGCGTGGTTGGTGAGTCGTATGCCTTACTGTATGGCTAGATTTTGAGATTTCAATAGGGATGATTTGATGCCCCCCAGGACGTATCATGCCTAATTGTTGAGTTGCTTTTTCTTCCAATGCATGTAAATCCATATTTCTATTAATTTCACTTTCAATCAGTGCATTTTTTTTCTGTAAACTTTGAAGACTTTTATTTAAATCCTCAATATTCTTCTGCTGTACTCCAACTGTAGAATAGCCAACCATGAGTATAAGGCAACCTATAAAAAAAACCATCGTACAGGCAAGCAATTGTAACTTAAAAAGAAGATTTCTTTTCTGCGCTTCTCTTCGCTGCTGTCTTCGTCTAGTTTTTGATAAATCTTCTGTGCCAGGTACCAATTCTTCTGGTAAATGTAAAGGTGGTATTGGTGCATGTTGCAAATCTGGCGCACCGCTTCCATAAACATAATAAGATGACTCCTGTTTCATTATTCAAATCCCCCCTCCATAGATATAGCTATCTTTTCTCTAAAATCCTTAATTTCGCACTACGTGATCTAGGATTATTTTGTATTTCTTCATCAGTGGGTAAAATAGGCTTTCTAGTAATGACTTTTGCAACAGATGCTTGTCCACAAATGCAAACCGGAAATTCTGTTGGGCAAGTACATGGGTTTTCTAATTGACGAAACTTTTGTTTTACAATTCTATCTTCTAAAGAATGGAATGTAATGATACAAAGTCGCCCTCCACTTTCTAGGCGCTCCACAATATCTTGAATCGTATTTTCTAGAATAACTAGTTCTTGGTTTACTTCAATTCGGATAGCTTGAAATGTTCGCTTTGCAGGATGAGGCCCTTCACGACGTGCTCCTTGCGGAATAGCCTGCTTAATTACATCTACAAGTTCCATCGTCCTAGTAAAAGGTTTTTCCCTACGTGTTTTTACAATAAATTCTGCAATCCGCTTTGCCCATCTTTCTTCACCATAACCTTTAATAATTTTAAATAAATCATCTTTCGAATAAGTATTTACTACATCTGCCGCACTAAGAGCACCCCTATTATCCATTCTCATATCTAGTGGACCATCTTGCATATAAGAGAATCCTCTTTCGGCTTCATCTAATTGATAAGATGAAACTCCTAAATCTAGCAATACACCGTGGATAGTGGAAATATCTAAAATATCTAATACGGATTTTATATTAGAGA
>JAAZLH010000090.1 GCA_012799415.1 Candidatus Epulonipiscium sp.
AACAACCATTTTTCGAAAATCATCATTATATCGTTTGCTATTGTTTTTATGTTTCATTGGACACATCCTCCTAAAATTAATTATATCAATTTAACTAAAACGTGTCCATGAAACTATACTAGCATCAGTTTTTTCACTTTCTTTGTAATATGATAATGTAATGCCTAGTATTTCTAAGTTTTAATATTTTTATAAAAAAGAAATATTAAAACCTAGAAATTAACTATAGTTTTAAATTGAATCATAAGTTAAAGAAAGAAAATTACATATAAAGTAACAGTATTACTAAACATATAGTATAGTCCTAATAAATTAACTCTTGCTATATTTCTTGATTGCATATATAATTACAGTGTTTACAAAGGATATTAATTTCAGTTATATATCAAAACAATTTGATAAAAATGAAATGTAGTATATATCTATATTTTAGTATCTTGATTAAAAGGAGATGAAAAGAAATAAGATGAAAAATACAGTGGAAAATAGAGTAAAGCTACATGGGTTTAATAATCTCACCAAAACTCTTTGTTTTAATATGTATGATATTTGCTATACAAAGACTTCACAAGATCGTAAGGCATATATTGAATATATTGATGAACAATACAATGCTGAACGGTTGACTCACATCTTAACAACCGTTACAGAAATTATTGGTGCCAATGTATTAAATATTGCAAAGCAAGATTATGATCCCCAAGGGGCCAGTGTAACTCTTCTTATTTCAGAAGGCCCTGTAACTCATGGAACAGAGGATCTTTTGATGGCTTCTCCAGGGCCTCTTCCCAATATGGTATTAGGTCATCTTGATAAGAGCCATATTACCGTACACACATATCCAGAATATCATCCTTATGAAGGGATTAATACATTTAGGGCAGATATAGATGTATCGACCTGTGGGGAAATCTCTCCCCTCAAGGCACTAAATTATCTAATTCATTCTTTTGATACAGATATTATGACCATTGATTATCGTGTACGAGGATTTACTAGGGATATTACAGGGCATAAGTTATTTATTGATCATAAAATTGATTCTATACAAAATTTTATTCCAAGTCATGTTCGCCACCTTTACAATATGATTGATGTTAATGTTTACCAAGAAAATATTTTTCATACCAAATGTAAATTGAAAAACTTTAACTTGGATAATTATTTATTTGGCTATACAAAAGAAAACTTACATCCTGGTGAAGCTCAATTAATTGCTAAAAAGGTAAAACAAGAAATGGATGAAATTTTTTATGGCACCAATGTAAAAGGTGCAATGTTTGACTTGGAGGAATATGATGAATGCAAATAAGTCTATGCATCATGATAAGACTCCTCTTTTAGATACTCTTTATACTTATGCTCAGTCAGAAGTTACTTGTTTTGATGTGCCAGGACATAAGCAAGGAAATTACTTAAAAGAACTTCAATCTCTTTGGGGTGATATGGTATTAAAAATGGATGTAAATTCATCAAAGACAGTGGATAACCTATCTCATCCTGTAGGAGTTATCAAAGAAGCAGAGGAACTTCTTGCTGATGCATTTGGCTGTGACCATGCTTTTATGTTAGTTAATGGCTCTACTTCAGGCATTCAGTATATGATTTTAAGTGTGTTACAGGCAGGGGATAAAATACTTTTGCCTCGAAATGTTCACAAATCAGCTATCAATGCTTTAATTTTATCGGGTGCCAAACCTATTTTTATAGAACCAGCTATTGATCATTTTTATGGCATTGTTAACGGGATTACTATAGAATCGGTACAACATGCATTTGATTTAAACAATGATATAAAAGCAATCTTTTTAGTATACCCAACTTACTTTGGTGCAACAAGTGATATTGAGGCGATTATTGAATTTGCTCATTCTAAAAAAATTCCTGTACTTATTGATCAGGCTCATGGTACCCATTTTTCCTTTCATCCAGACTTGCCTAAAGGTGCTAGTTTTTTAGGAGCAGATTTAGTAACTATTAGTATGCATAAAACAGGGGGGTCATTGACTCAATCGTCTATATTACTGCATAATGAAGGTTTAATTACTAAAAATAAAGTTCGCTCTACCATCAATTTATTTCAAACTACTTCAGCATCATATTTGCTTATGTGTTCAATAGATCTAGCCCGTAAAAAGCTTATGTTAGAAGGTAAAGATAATTTAGACCAACTATTAGATTTAGCCAAAAAAGCTAAGGAGAAAATAAATTTAATACAGGGACTTAATTGCATTACAAAAAAAATGTATGTTGATAGAAAAGGTGTTTATGATTATGATGATTTAAAACTAGTAATACGAGTCGCAGACCTTGGTTTGTCAGGTTTTGAAGTATATGATATACTAAGAGATAAGTATAATATTCAGGTAGAACTTGCAGAACCTTATGTGATTTTGGCCATAATATCGTTTGGGGATAATAATGACACAATAGCACGTCTTGTTAAGGCTTTACAGGATCTAAGTGATCAATATTTTGGGCGAAGAAAATCAAAGGTTATTAGTAATAGTGCCACTCTGAAAGCTCCAAAATTAAAGATGTGTCCTAGGGATGCCTATTATTATCCTAAAAAATTAGTTCCTATTCAAGATACAAAAGGGCTCATTTGCGGAGAATCAATTATGATGTATCCGCCTGGAATTCCTTTGATTATTCCAGGTGAAGTTATTACACAAAATTTAATAGATCATTATCTTTATCTAAAAAAGGAAGGGGTTCTTATTTTACATGATGATGAGGACCCTTATAAAATACATGTAATAGATAATAGTCAGGAGGATAATATGGTTGAGTTATGGTATACAGAAGACCATCAAGAAGATACTAAGTTTTCTATAAAAGTAAAGGAGCATATTCATTCGGAAAAAACTGAGTTTCAACAAATAGATTTTTTTGATAGTGTAACATTTGGACGTTTCTTTACCTTAGATGGATTAATGATGGTGACTGAAAAAGATGAATTTATTTATCACGATATGATTTGTCATGTACCTATGGCAGTGAATCCAAAAATTGAAAAGGTTCTTATTATTGGTGGTGGAGATGGAGGAACAGCAAGGGAAGTACTTCGCTATCCTAATGTAAGACATGTAGATATGGTAGAAATTGATGAGAGAGTTGTACGTCTTTGTCAACAATATTTAACTCAAACGGCTTGTGCCCTTGATAATGATCCCCGGTTGACTTTACATTTTGACGATGGGCTTATCTTCGTACAAGAAGAGTCTGAAAATGTTTATGACTTGATTTTAGTTGATTCAACAGACCCTATTGGGCCAGGAGAAGGGTTATTTACTTATGAATTTTATAAAAATTGTAAGCGCATTTTAAAAGATGATGGTATTTTGATAAATCAGCATGCTAGCCCTTACTATACTAGTGATTCTTACGAGATGAAACGGGCCCATGATAAAATTAAAGAAACATTTCCTATTGCTAAAATTTATCAATTTCATATGCCAACCTATCCATCAGGTCATTGGCTCTTTGGTTTTGCGTCCAAAAAATATGATCCATTGAGGGATTTACAAAAAGAGGCCTGGGAGGCCATAGGACTTGAAACAAAATATTACAATACGGATATCCATGTTGGAGCCTTTATGCTACCAACTTATGTAAAGGATATGTTAAGTCATGATGAAGATTGAGAACAATACGGTTTTTATAGGTATGAATACTTCCTATGAAAGATCAGCAGTTGTTTTAGTAGGGGCTCCTTTTGATGGAACTACAAGCTATCGACCTGGTGCTCGATTTGCACCAGATCAAATTCGTATAGATTCCTATGGATTAGAAACATATTCTCCTTATATGAAAAAAGATTTAGAAGATTTTCCTATTGGGGATATGGGAAATATTTCATTACCTTACGGGAATACGATAAAAGCATTAGAACAAATCAAGGCTACTATTACAACTTTATTACAGGATAATAAGATACCCCTTTTATTAGGGGGAGAGCATTTAGTAACGCTCCCTGCTATAGAGGTACTGATAAACAAATATCCAGATCTTCATATTCTACATTTTGATGCACACACAGACCTAAGAGACCATTATTTAGGAGAAAGGCTAAGTCATGCTACAGTAATACGTCGTGTTCATGATCTTTTAGGAGATGGACGTATTTTTCAATTTGGCATTCGTTCAGGTACTCGTGAAGAGTTTGAATGGGCAAAAACCCATACTTACTTGCAACCTTTTGACCTAACCACTCTTAAGTCTGTGATAGATAAACTAGTTCAGAAGCCAGTTTATCTAACTATCGACTTAGATATATTAGATCCTTCTATTTTTAGTGGTACAGGAACTCCTGAACCTGGTGGCATTACGATGAATGAATTGCTTAATGCTTTAATTTCGTTACGACCCCTATCTTTGGTAGGTGCAGATATCGTAGAATTATCACCACATTATGATACCAGTGGTGTTTCAACAGCAGTGGCATGCAAAGTGACACGGGAAGTGGCCTTACTTCTTACTAAGGGAATTATATAAAATAAAAACAGAACTCTAGTTCTATAGAGTTCTGTTTTTGGACTTATGCAACTAAAAAAGGTTTTAGTGTTTGAGGAAGATCTTGATTTAAACAGTTTAAGCTAATAATAAATTGTACATGATACCTTTTAGACATAATTCTTAGCTGCTCTACGATTGTTGCCACTTCATCAATATCAATACAGGCAATCTTGAGAATTTCATCAATATAAATTTTTTCGATATCCCGATCTCGCGATAATAATCCATGTAAAAAGCCAATAAATTCATCAGAATTACGGATAGGAAATTCTTGGGTAGTAATAAAACGAATGGAATAATGAAGAGTATACATAGGACGATTATGATAATGAATAAACACTACATTCCCTTTTGCTTGTTTAATGAATTCATTGGCATTTTGAATCAGCTGTTTTGTTTTTCCTTCTCCTTTTTGACCTGCAACAATTTGTATCATTGGAATCTCCTCCTCATATTAATAAACAATAATAGATATGGATACACCTATATTATTATTATTCTACACGAAAACGAATAATCCTTCTTTTCAGACTATTTTAAATATATTTTTTGTGAGATTATTATGTATTATCTAAAGGCAAAATTTTGTTATTTGGTGATCAATAAGTTTGTATTAAAAAATAACATAACAAAGTAATCCTTCATTTTTAATGAAAGATTACTTTGTTTATGTCGATTAACTAACTTTATCAGTGTCATCAATATGACCAAATAAGCTTAAGCCATATAATCCAGCAAGACCCACTAAGGCATAGATAACTCTACTTAGCCAACTAGTCATGCCTCCAAATAAGGTGGCTACTAAATCAAATTTAAAAAAACCTATGAGGCCCCAATTTAAGGCTCCAATAATTATTAGCAAAAGAGCAATAAAATCTAAAGGTTTTGATTTCATCAATTCACTTTCCTTTCTAAATAAAATTTAAATTTATACCTATAGTATTCCATTTTTTATCCATTTAATCCATTTGTTTTGAAATTGTTTCAATAAAAAATACATAATCTTTAGTAATAAGTTGTTTTATTGTAAATTGCACAGCGTTTTTTTGAAAATGATAAGTTGTTTATAGGAATTTGCTAATAGATACTAAAAGAGATCTAGACTATTCAAGGTTTTAATGGTACAATTTATGTTCATGCTTAGGGAGAAAATAAACAATAAATAGAAGGGAGGTTTAAAAATAGAGTAAGGTTATACTCATTATAGAGACTATTGGGCGGGCGGCGGGGTAATCATTTTTTGGATTGTGAGGAGCCATGGAAGGGCGTCTATGGTTTATCTTCAATCAGGGAGAAAAAGTTTTGTTCTAAGCGAAAAGAGCAAGAAATGATAATTGTTCTTGGTGAGTAAATCTGAAAATATTTTATATTACTATGGGATGAAAAATTTAGAAAAGGAGAGTACTACATGATTAGAGGATTTGAAGCATTAAAAGATTTATGGATTACAGCTAAGGGAATTATCCCTATTTTATTACTCTTAATTGCAATTCAAGTTATTCTATTGAAAAAGCCCCTTATTAGTATCAAAGATCTAGCAGTTGGTTTTATCCTTTCAGTTATTGGTTTACATTTGTTTTTAAAGGGAGTCTATTTAAGTATTATTCCATTAGGAGAATCAGTAGGGGAAAGCCTAATTAATTTAGAAAACAAGTATTTTATTCTCGCTGTAACATTTTTAGTAGGATATATGTCTACTTTAGTAGAGCCAGCATTACGGGCCTTAGCTTTTGAAGTTGATGAAATATCTATTGGTGCCATTCCAAGTACTGTTTTAATTCATACAGTGGCATTAGGCTTTGGTATCGGTATGAGTCTTGGAATATTTAAGATCTTAAATAATATCCCTAGTTCAAAAATCTTGATTCCTTTACTTTTAATTCTTGCTGTATTAATTTATTTTGTGCCTAAAGAATTTATAGGAATTGCTTTTGATTCAGCCACATCTACAACTGGTCCTGTTAATATTCCTCTAAATATGGCTATTGCAATTGGGCTTACTAGGATTTTAGGCTCAACAGATCCTTTAGTTGACGGGTTTGGTGTTATTGGTATTACATCCTTATTGCCTATTATATCAGTACTTATATTAGGTCTTATAAGATAAAATGGAGGTGCAAGTATGGTAGATATTATCGCAATTTGTGCAATTGTAGAAAGAGGAAAAGCAGACCATATTGTTGATTGTGCAAAAGAATCTGGAGCCCCAGGTGCTACTATTTTATATGGTCGTGGAACTGGAGAACATGAAGCAAAAAAAATATTTAATCTTCATATTGATTCTTTAAAAGAAGTTATTATTATTATCACAGATAAATCTAAACAAAAAGATATCTATGACGCTATGGTTAAAGCCGGAAACTTAAAAGAACCAGGAGCAGGCATTATTTTTACTGTACCTGTAGAAAATTTACTTGGACTGAGACATAGAGATCAGTTTTGATAAATAACCGCTGTTTTTAAAAACAGCGGTTATTTAATCAGAATCCTTTCTTTAAATATCACAAAATTTATCTTTTGCAATAGTATAGTAGTGTATTAAGCAAAATAATAGATTGATGAGGGAATTAATAAGTAGATAGTAAAGGGAGGAATACTTTATGGAAACACTTCGCTTAGGGAGCAGAGGAGCTCAAGTAGAAGAGTTACAACAGATTTTGCTTACTTTAGGTTATTATGAAGGGAAAATAGACGGAATCTATGGACATCAGACACAAGGGGCTGTAATGAAATTTCAAAAACAGTTTGGTTTGGTGCCGGACGGTATTGTAGGGCCTAAAACTTATGAAATGTTGCAACCTTTTTTACTGGGGTATACTACTCATATAATTGGGCAAGGAGATACTCTATATAAAATTGCAAAACAATATCACACAACCGTAGCGAAAATTGTAACTGCTAACCCTGGGCTTAATCCTTTTATGCTTTCTATTGGAACTCAAATTATAGTTCCATATAGTATGGAGGTTGTACCTATGACAATTTCTTATACCTATGAAATCTTAGAAAGAAATATACTAGGTTTAAAAAAACGCTATCCTTTTCTCAAAGTTGATACTATTGGAAAGAGTATTGAAGGTAAAAACCTATATAGAATTCAGCTAGGAGCAGGCCCAAAACATGTTTCTTATAATGGGTCTCATCATGCTAATGAATGGATTACATCCCCATTACTCATGAAATGGATAGAGCGAATTGCAGAAGCATATTCCCAACAAGGAGCTATTCGTGGTTATAATATAGAAAACTTATGGAATCAAGCAACTATAGATATTATTCCCATGGTCAATCCTGATGGGGTGAATTTAGTTATTAATGGGGTAAGTCCAGCTAATCCCTATTATCAACAGCTAATTCAGCAAAATAATGGGCGTACAGACTTTAGTAATTGGAAAGCTAATATAGTAGGTGTAGATTTAAATAGAAATTATCCGGCAGCCTGGGAAGAGTATAAGCAATTAGAAAAAGAATTAGGAATCACTGGACCGGGTCCTGAGCTTTATGGTGGACCAGCTCCTGAATCTGAACCTGAAACGAAGGCTATGGCCGATTATACAAGGACACATCCCTTTCTTTTAGTTCTTGCGTATCATACGCAGGGTGAAGTTATATTTTGGCAGTTTAAAGATTTTCGCCCACCTCAATCCTTAGAAATAGCGAAGCAATTTTCCAAAGTAAGTGGATATGAAATCGCTGAACCTGCACTTTATCAATCTTATGCAGGATATAAAGACTGGTTTATACAAGATTTCATAAAACCAGGTTATACTATAGAGGCTGGAAGAGGAGTGAATCCACTACCTATTATCCAATTGCCACAAATGTATGATCAAAATGAAGAACTGCTCATCTTAGCAGCTATTTTACCAAATAATTAGTGTTAGTAATAAGAGTCAACAGATGAAAAGGAGATATCAATGAACTTACAATTATATAACAAATATTCAGTGGCACTAAAACAAAAATATGGAGAAAAAATATATAAAATTCCTATCAACCTTCCAATTAGTTGCCCTAATCGGGACGGAACTTGTGGTATAGGTGGGTGTGTTTTTTGTGGAGAAGAAGGAGCAGGTTTTGAAAATTTGCCCAATCAATATAGTGTATCTGAACAAATTGTAAAAAACATCTCCTATATAGGGAAAAGATATGGGGCCAAAAAATTTATTGCTTATTTTCAAAATTTCACAAATACCTATATGCCTCTTGACAAGTTTAAACAATACATGGAGGCAGCGCTACAGCCTTCTATTGTGGAACTAGCTATTTCTACCCGTCCTGATTGTATTCATGAAAATTATTTAAATATCTTAAAGAATATTGCAGATGAAACAGGAATTCAAATTAGTATTGAGCTTGGTTTGCAGACTGCTAATTATCATACTCTAGCTAAAATAAATCGTGGTCATGGGCTTGCTGAGTTTTTAGATGCCGTTCTACGAATACAGAAGTATGGATTTGATATTTGTACACATTTAATTTTGAATCTTCCTTGGGATAATGAGGTAGATGTGATTGAAAATGCAAAAATTCTTTCTGCTTTATCAATAAGCCAAGTGAAACTTCATGCTTTATATGTTCTAGAGAATACCTTATTGGGACAATGGTATCAAAAAGAAGAATTCTCTATGATTTCTGTAGAAGATTATATTGAACGGGTTATTTGTTTTTTAGAATATCTAGATCCTAATATTATTGTACAAAGGTTAATTGGGAGGGCACCTAAGGAAGGAACTTTATTTGTAAATTGGGATACAAGTTGGTGGAAAATTCACAATCAAATAGAGGAAAAAATGAGGCTCGAGGGTCGATATCAAGGAAGACTTTTTAACTATGTAAATGGTAGTTCCGTACAGAAGTTCATTCAATAAAATGCAGAAACAAAAAAAGATATACCTAGTACATCTTTTTTTGTTTCTGCATTTTATTGAATTTTATTTTTTGAAAAGGCCCAATAGACTAAATAGGCAATTAAAGCAAGAGGAATCAATACAAAGATTAATCCTAAAATATTACCTACTAATCCAAAAAGAAGGGCGATTACTTTACCAAGTAGAGGTAATCCAAATCTGAGGGCAATTACTACTACTACAACTAATAAAATGATTTTTATGATTTTGTTATCCATTCACCTCATCCTTTCTATATTTGACTTATACCCTTATATACGTCATACAGTAAGGATAGTATGAAGCTAGAATAAAAAATATTGAAGTATAGTTATAGCTTTAGTTTAATTTTTTTATTGTTAATAAAATATCTCCACTGTTTCATTAAATATGGAATAAGATAATGGTCAGCACCAAATGCACGCCCAGCTCCACCTAACATTGGTAGAGAAGCAATTAAAAACCAAAGATCATTGAGTCCAGTTGATAATAGGAAGTTAATGTTCATACCAATAGAGACAATGGCTGCTAAAAAAGTAAAAGTACCTGTAATAAAGGCAATTCCTAAACCAAGTTCTACAAATACAATCATTTTTTGCATCAACATAGTATTGGGCAAAATAAAGGTTTCTACCATCCAAGCATACCATCCTGGAGTATGAGCAGAAATTAATGGCATAATAGAAGCACCTGAAGTACCGTCTACTACACGACCTGCGATCATTTCCCATTTAAACCAACCAGTATCTATTTTTTGGAGGCCTGACATTAGCCACATATAGCCCAAATAAATACGAAGAAAAACAAGCCAAAAAGTAGGAGTTAGTTGAGTATAGTGCTCTTGAAGAACTCCTTTTTTATGTTTTTGTCCTAGAAATTCATGCTTTAAATATTTACCAATAATTTCAAAACCACCGATTCCAAATAAATAATGTAGATTAACCAAATGTTTCATTCCAAGGGCAAATATCCCGGAGAGTTTAATTCCCATAATATTAGCTACAGCATATCGGTTTCCTATAGATACCATTACACCATGTAGTTTAGGATTACATTTTTCTAGTTTTTCTCCTCGTACTGCATGCAAAATATTTTTACCAGCAGTAGCTCCTGTTTCTAAAGCAGCTTCTACTAAAGCAGGCAGAGGGGTATTTTCTTCAGTCATAAATAAAGAGAAATCTCCGACAGCAAAAACATTTTCATAATGTGTACGAGTATATTCATCAACACATACACGGCTACTTTTTCCTGTTTCTAAATCAAATTCCATTAAACATTGATTAGCTTGTACGCCACCAGTCCAAATGACAGTATATGAGCTGATCCAGTCTTTTTCATTTAATTCAAGGCCATCTTCTGTTACTTTTGTAATACGAGCATTTGTTAGTACTTCTACTTGTAGCTTGTCCTCTAAGTATTCTACAGATTTATTGATCAAATCTGTTTCTAGGATAGGTAAAATTCTATCCATAGCCTCTACTATAATCAATCTAACATCTTCTCTTTTAATATCATAATGCTCAGCTAATTGATCAGCCCAGTGGGAGAGTTCACCTGCCATTTCTGTACCGGTAAATCCGCCACCACCTACAATAAAGGTAAGATAGGATTTTTTCTTTTCAGGATCTGGTTCAAGAGATGCTTTTTGGAACATGTTCAAGATATGTTCTTTAATGCGAAGAGCATCATGATAAGACCAGAGAGTAAAGCTATGATCTTTCATACCAGGGATACCATAGAAAGCAGGTTCGCTTCCAATACCCAAGATTAAATAATCATAATTATATTGATTTTTACTTGACTTTAAAACGTGATTTTCAAAATCAATTTCGTCAATAAAGTCTTGTACAATATTTACATCTGTATATTCAAATATATTTTTCAAATATACAATAACGCCATCTTCTTCAATACGATTTCCAGCAATTTCATGAAGCTCTGTTAATAGGGTATGATACGGATTTTTATCAATAATATAAATCTCCAAATCATCTGATTTTTTCTTTTTCTTTTGTAGGGTAAGTGCTGCTTGTATACCACCATACCCAGCTCCTAAAATGACTACTTTCTTACTCATTTCACATAAAACCCCCTCTACATTAATATTCGTTTTACATTATATCACAAGTAATATAATTTACATAATTTAAAAGCCTATGATTCTGAAAGGAATACTAGGGATAAAAGAGATAAAGAGTTTTAATAGACACAAATAGACATTGTTAAAGATTATTTAAATTAAAAAAGTATTTGACAAATGGTCAGTAATGGCATACAATTTTAGAAGTTAATTTGTATTATTTAAATTAAGGAGGTTCTTTGTAATGAGAACAAAAACAAACAAATGGATTGCAATCGGTCTAGCAACAGGTCTTTCTTTAAGCTTGTTTGCAGGCTGCCAAAAAAATGAACAAAAGAATAACAAAGATGCTGAAATTGGTACTTTAAAAGATGGAACCTGGACAGTAGAAGCTGAAAAATTTGATGATCACGGTTGGAAACCAGGTGTTACAATCGAAGTGGCTGATGGTAAAATTACGACAGTAAACTTTGATTATGTGAATCAAGATGGACAATCTAAGAAGGCAGATGAAGGATATAACACAGCTATGAAAGAAAAATCAGGCACAAATCCTGCAGAAGCATTTCCTCAATTAGAGCAACAACTAGTAGAAAAACAAGATATTGATCAAGTAGACATTGTTACTGGAGCAACATCATCATCCGAATCATTTAAGGCAATGGCCAAAGAAGCGCTTCAAAATGCATCTAAATAATTTTTTCACAAATAATTCCCCAAGGATTCCTTGGGGAATTATTTGTGAAAAAAATTGCAATCTACCACGGAACTATATTATAATTAGCGGTATGTTTATAGGTATGTAACGTTGAGATATAAATCTCAAAGAATATATTTTAGTCTTTGTCTAAATTCTTGTCTTCGTCTATGATATCTTTATTTAGCAATTGATATATTATTATTTATGAGAGTATCTATCCATATTATTATGAAAAGGGTGCGCAAAGTTGATAACAGATAAAAAAGGTTTTATAAAAAGGTTTATTTTATATTTACTTATGTTATTATATATAACAGCAGGTTGTACACAATCAAAATCAGTTTTTGTGGAACAACAAGAATATATGTTAGGAACAATTATACAGGTAAAGGTATACGGGTCTAGCAAGAAAAAGATAAAAGAAAGTTTGGAAAAAGCTTTTAGAAGAGTAGAAGAAATTGAGAAAAAATTCTCAGTTAGGATTCCTACCAGTGAAATTACAGAAATTAATGAGCAGGCAGGGAGAAGTCCAGTTAAGGTAGACCAAGAGACTATTTATCTACTAGAACGTTCGTTATATTTCAGTGATTTATCAAAGGGGGCTTTTGATCCAACAATTGGATCATTGGTAAAACTATGGGGTATTGGAACAGAAAGTGCCCAAGTTCCGGATAAAAATATTTTACAACAAAAACTTCGTACTGTAAATTACAAAGACTTAACCTTAGATATTTCCCAATCGACTGCATATCTCACCCAGATAGACCAACAACTTGATTTAGGAGCCATTGCAAAAGGGTATGCAGCAGATGAAATGAAACGTATTTTAAAAGAGGAAGGAATTGAAACAGCTTTTCTTAATTTAGGTGGGAATGTATTAACTATTGGTAATAAGCTAGATGGAAGCCCATGGAAAGTAGGTGTGCAAAACCCACTTACAGAAAGGGGCGAGTATATTGGTATTGTTCCTATTCAAGATGAGGCTATTGTAAGTTCAGGAAATTATGAGCGTTTTTTTGAACAGAATGGGGTACGTTATCACCATATTTTAGATCCTCAAACAGGTTACCCTTCAGAAAATGGTTTAATTAGTACAACTATTATTACAAAAGCTTCCATTGATGCCGATGCATTATCTACTTCGGCCTATGTAATGGGATTGAAAGATGGTTTTGCACTTATTGAAAGTTTACCAAATGTAGAAGGTATTTTTATTACAAGTGAAAAAAAGATCTTTGTAACCTCTGGATTAAAAGCATCTTTTCACTTAACAAATGAGGAGTTTAGCTATGAAAAAAGGTGATAAATGGATAATAGGTACTCTGATTATCCTACTAATTCTGAGTACTATTGGTATGATGGCTTATCAATGGACCCTTAGGGGAAATAAAGAAAAAGCAATTATTAAACAGAACAAAAAGATTATTGATCAAATTACACTCTCAGACATAGAAGAGTCTATTTTTTGGGAAGTTATTGGAGAAGATGGTGCTTATAACAAAATAGAGGCTAAAAATAATCAAATAAGGTTTATTGAAGCTAATTGCCCAGATCAAGTATGTGTGCAAGCAGGTTGGATACCCAAAGGTGGTAATATTGCAGTTTGTTTACCAAATCGAGTTAGTATTGAAATTGATCAACATCAAATATTAGATGTGGATGATGTAACCTATTAGATAAAAGTAGAAAAGGTGATCTAATGTATAAAACCAAAAAGATAGTTACTCTAGGCCTTTTCACAGCCCTTGCCCTAGTGGTTTATATTGTAGAGGCACAAATCCCTGTTCCAGTTCCCATTCCAGCCGTTAAGTTGGGATTAGCTAATGTTATCTCACTACTTGTTTTGATGATAATAGGATGGAAAGAGGCACTATTTGTTGTTATTATTCGTACCATACTAGGATCTATATTTACGGGTGGATTTTCGGCTTTTCTTTTTAGCTTGTGTGGAGCTTTATTTAGTAATATTGTTATGATTTTATTATATCAATATGCAAGGGATTATATCAGTGTTTATATTATTAGTATAATTGGAGCTATCTTCCATAATGCAGGTCAGTTGCTTGTAGCATCTATTATTATTCAAAATATGAAAATCTATTTATATGCACCTGTTTTGCTTATCTCAGGTATTATTACAGGTTTCTTTGTAGGTTTAGCAGCTCAATTTAGTTATAATCATCTGAAAAAATTTGATACTCTATTGTTTTTATACAAAGAGAAATAGATAGACTTGTAGTACGTAAGTGAGATACTAAGCACAAAAAATCAAAATATAGACGTCAGATGCAAATTTGAAAGGGGAGATAGTATGGAGTTTTGGAGTGAATATCCAGAAATACAGGAAATCCTTTATGAGGTAGAAGAATATATGAAACAATCGATTGTTTCACGAAAGCCTTTATTAACAGAGATTTCATTAGATTTAGTTGAAGCAGGTGGAAAACGATTACGTCCTACATTTACTATATTAGCGGCCCAGCAAGGTAAAGCATACCAACCTGATACAATTATTCCCATTGCAGGAGCCATCGAGCTTCTTCATACTGCTACATTAGTTCATGATGATATCATTGATGAAGCAAAATTTCGTCGTGGAAAACAAAGTGTATATTCAAAATGGGGCAAAGATATGGCCATATACACAGGGGATTATTTGTTTTCTAGAGCTTTTATGATGTTATCTAAAAAAACATCTTTTAATCAGCTTTATTACTTAGCACATGGTATTAAAGCAATTTGCGAGGGAGAAGTAGACCAGCATGAATCTCTTTATAATATAGATATTAAAGTATATGATTATTTAAAAAGAATTTATCGAAAAACAGCCGTATTATTTGCAATTAGTACAACGATAGGGGCTCATGAATCAAAAGCTCCTAAGAAAGTAATTAAAGCCTTAGGCGAGATAGGAATTGCTTATGGTATTGCTTTCCAAATTAAAGATGATTTATTAGATTACACAACAACAGAAGAAATAATTGGAAAACCAATTGGAAATGATATTCAGCAAGGTGTTTACACTTTGCCTCTTTTATATGCTATACAAGAACCAAAGGTAGGAGAAAAAATCAAGACAATCTTACAACAAAAAGAGATCATTACTAAAGGTGATATAGCTACAGTGATTCAGTTGGTTAATCAAACCAAGGGTATAGCTAAAGCAGAGTCTTTGGGAAGACGCTATATTGAACGTGGGAAAAGAAATTTAGTATATCTTCCCAATACAAAAAGTAAGAAGGTCTTTAGTGATCTTTTTGATCAGCTACTAAATTAGTATTGGCAGAAAATTTAGTTTGATTTGTGATTCCTTCTCAATTATTTGTGATATAATATAAAGTAGTAGAATTAAAAAGCTAAGATGGATGTGACATTCATGGAAACAGTACAATGGAAAAAGTTTTTAATTCCTTATGAACAAGCAGTACGAGAACTAAAAGTAAAATTTGAAAGTATTGGGCACGAATATCACATGCTTAATCAATATTCTCCCATTGAATTAGTAACAGGGCGGGTAAAAACTATAGCTAGTATACTAGAAAAAGCTAGAAAGAAAGGTATCTCATTATCAGAAATTCAAGAAGAAATTGATGACATTGCTGGTATTAGAATTATATGTCAATTTGTAGAAGATATTGATAAGGTAGTTGGTTTGTTACGGGAGAGAGATGGAAAAGATTTATGGATTGTTGAGGAAAAAGATTATATTACTCATACCAAATCAAGTGGATATCGTAGTTATCATATGATTATAAAATATCCGGTTTATACTGCCCAGGGTGAAAAAAAGATATTGGCAGAAATACAAATTCGTACATTAGCCATGAATTTTTGGGCTACAATTGAACATTCTTTACGCTATAAATATAATCAAAATATGCCTATAGAAATTCATGAACGGTTGCTTAGAGCAGCAGAAGCTGCTTTTAAATTAGATCAAGAAATGTCTACAATTCAAAGTGAAATTTTAGAAGCTCAAGAATTATTTCAATTGAGATCAAATATTGTAGCGGATATTATAAAAAATATAGAAAATTTGCAGCTAATTGGAAACTTATCAGAAGTAGCAGATATCCAACAACAATTTTTAAAACTCTGGGAAGAAGGAGATTTAGAAAAACTCAAAAAGTTTAATCAACAGCTAGATATGATTGTACAAATTTATGATGTTCAGTCATTATCGTAAATAGTGGAGGCTAAGTATGAGTATATTTGCAATAGGAGATTTACATCTAAGTGGTATTGTAGAGAAACCTATGGATATCTTTGGATCTCACTGGAGTAATCATTGGGAAAAAATAAAAAAAGACTGGAATGAAAAAGTAACAGAAGAAGATGCAGTGTTGATTCCAGGAGATATTTCATGGGCCATGACTTTAGATGAAGCCATTTTTGATTTACAAGAATTAGAAAGATTACCTGGACATAAGTTTTTTGTAAAAGGGAATCATGATTACTGGTGGAAGAGTGTTACAAAATTAAATGAGCTTTTTAAATCTCAATATTTTATTCAGAATAATTTTTATACACATGAAGAATATTTGATTTGTGGAAGTCGTGGATGGGTCTGCCCTAATATCAGTCATTTTACTGAGCATGATAAAAAGCTTTATGAAAGAGAGCTTAAACGTTTAATTCTTTCTTTAAGAGGAACTCAAAAAGTAAGAGACAAAAAAATTATTGTTATGACCCATTTTCCGCCAACTAATGATCAGTTAGAGCCTTCAGCATTTACCGAACTTTATGAACAATGGGGAGTTTCTCAAGTGATTTATGGTCACTTACACGGAGAACATACAAGAATGGGATTAGAAGGAGATTATAATGGTGTTTTTTATTCCTTAGTATCTGCAGATTATTTAGATTTTCAATTAAAACTTATTGTGTAGTTTTTCATGTTCAATTTTTTGAGAAGGAGGCATAAAGTGATTTTTACTACTTTTTACGCCATTTATTTTGTACTTTTTTTACTTTATAGTACTTTATATTTAGTTTATTACCAGCTGTTAGGTCTACAGGGTTTATATAAAAAAAGAGAAGAAGCTGTTTATACTTGGCTTGCACGTTGGTGCAGACATTTAATAAACTTAACAAGGGGACAAGTTCAGGTGGAGGGATTAGAATACCTGCCTAATCATTCAAATATTTTGTTCGTAAGTAATCATCAAAGTTATTTTGATATTTTATTGATTTTTGGATTTATTCCCGGAAAAAAAATATTTATTGGTAAAATAGAAACGAAAAAAGTACCTATTCTACGCACCTGGATGAGGTTGAGTCATTGCATATTTATGGATAGGAAAGATGTGAGACAGTCTTTAAAATCCATTCTTCAAGGCATAGAATACATACAACAGGGACTTCCTGTGGTTATTTTCCCAGAAGGAACGAGGAGTCAATCTGCTACTATAAATCCCTTTAAGGCTGGCAGTATGAAGTTAGCTACTAAATCGAATGCTACCATTGTACCTATTACATTAGATGGTTCATATCAATTTTTTGAAGAGCATAGAAGAATTAAACCAGCTCATGTAAAAGTAGTTATCCATCCACCGATAGAAACAGTGGATTTAACATCTGAACAAGTCAAAACACTAGCACAGGATCTACAAATACAAATTGAATCAAAAATTCAGAAATAGATAGAAGAAATATATCTTTTTTTTACAGATAATAAAGGATGAATGAGATGACAATGAAAAAATACCGGGTAGATAAGATTTTGGCCTCTCTTGGGATTGGGAGCCGTAAAGAAGTAAAAAAATATATTCGTGATGGTTGGCTAACGGTGGATGGAATTATTATTCAAGATCCTGGGTTTATAGTGAATCCAGCTGTATCAGAATTATATTTTCAAAATCAAAAATTAGATTATCAGCAATTTCGTTATTATATGCTAAATAAACCCTCAGGGGTAATTTCAGCTACAGAAGACAGATATGATCAAACAGTTATTGATTTATTAGATTTAGAAGATCGGCTAAATATCTTTCCAGTAGGGCGTCTAGACAAAGATACCGAAGGGCTACTTATACTAACAAATGATGGGAAGTTAGCTCATAACCTATTATCACCCAAAAAAAAGGTTCCAAAAACCTATTATGCAAAAATACAAGGTCGGGTTAATGAAGAAGATGGAGAGGCTTTTCAAGCTGGTATTATATTAGATGATGGATATAAAACTTTACCAGCTGAGCTAACTATTTTATCATCAGGAGAAGTTTCTGAAATTGAATTAACAATCTATGAAGGAAAATTTCATCAAGTTAAAAGAATGTTTATAAGCCGAAATAAAGAGGTTCTTTATTTAAAAAGAATTTCCATGGGAGAATTAAGACTAGATTTAGATCTTGCATTAGGAAGCTATCGACCTTTAACAAATGAAGAAATTCAGAAGCTTAAGCAAAGTGCTGGAAATTTAGAATAAATTTAGCCGGGAGGATAACAGTGAAATATCAAATCCGTCAAAATGTATTTAGTATACGAAGCCGCTTTATTATTAAAGATGAACATGAACAGCCTCGGTATACAGTGGAAGGAAAATTTTTTTCTTTAGGAAAGCAATTGACATTGTATAACATGCAAGGAGTGGAAGAGATCTACATCGAACAAAAAATATTCCGTTTTTTACCAGAGTATCATTTTTATAAAAAAAGGCAACACATAGCAACAATTAAAAAAGAAATTTCTTTTTTAAGACCTCGCTATTATATTGAAAGTAATCAAGGGCATTATGAGATTGAAGGTAATGTATTTGCTTATGATTTTAAAATCATAAAGAATAAAAAAATGATTGCAATTGTCAATAAACGGTGGTTTTCATTCGGAGATACTTATGGAGTGGAAATAAGTGATTGTGAAGATGTTAGCTTTATATTAGCGTTGGTTATCGTATTAGACCAAATACATCATGAGGATCAAAAGAATCATTCTTCATAAAAAATTGAATATAGATCCTAAAACCCCGATAGATAAGTGGTATAGTACCTTGTCTATCGGGATTTTAAAATGCAGTTAAATTATTTGCTCTAATTTTTCTATTTCATCCATCCAAATACGAACACTTGCATCGCTCGGCATAGACCAAGCACCTCGAGGAGAAAGAGAGACGGAGCCTATGGCTGGATTATCAGGTAAACAAGAACGTTTGAATTGTTGAGAAAAAAACCGTCTATAAAAGACTTTCATCCAATAGAGAATCGCAGCAGAATCATATTTTGTAGAAAAAGCTTGTTGAGCTAAGTAGAAAACCTTGGATGGTGAAAAGTTAAATCGAACTATTGCATACATATAAAAGTCATGTAATTCATAGGGGCCAACAACCTCCTCAGTTTTCTGCTCAATTTTTCCTCCAGCTGTTGGTGGTAATAGCTCCGGACTAATAGGTGTATTTACGATATCTAACAATGTAGTTTGTAGGCCTACATCTGTACTTTGTAATGCAGCCCAACGAACTAAAATTTGAACTAGAGTTTTTGGTATACTGGCATTGATAGCATACATTGACATATGATCTCCGTTATAGGTGGCCCATCCCAATGCTAGTTCTGATAAATTACCAGTTCCTATAACTAAGGCTTGTTCTTTGTTTGCTAGATCCATCAAAATTTGAGTTCTTTCACGTGCTTGAGAATTTTCATAAGTAATATCATGAACTTCAGGATTATGACCAATATCTTTAAAATGTAAACTAGTAGCCTCTCTGATAGGAATCTCTATCTGGGTAATATTTAAATAATCCATAAGACGAATAGCATTTTCATAAGTCCGCCCTGTTGTGCCGAAACCTGGCATCGTAATGCCTAGGATGTTATTCCTGGTAATTTTCATCTTATCAAAAGTTTTCACAACTGTAAGAAGAGCCAAAGTAGAGTCTAATCCACCTGAAATACCTAAAACCACTTTGCTGGTTTGAGTATGTTCTAATCTTTTCATAAGACCAGCACATTGAATATTAAAAATTTCTATGCAGCGTTGGTCAAGTTCCTCATCCTTTGGTATAAAAGGATGAGTAGAAGGGGGAGGAGAAAGCTTTGCAATTTGTTTCAATGATAAATTAAAGGGGATCTTTTTAATAGGTTCTGTAATTATACTATATTTCTCTAGGCATTCTCCAAAACTTCTATTTTTTTGTCTTTCTTGCACTAGTTTTTTATAATCTATATCTCCATAAATCAAGGGAGTTAAAGAAGATGAACAGCTATTTTGAAGATCTAAGTTGTTTTCTGCAATAAAAGAAGCACCTCTGAATACTTGATCTGTCGTAGATTCTCCCTCTCCTGCTGAAACAGAAAGATAACCACTGATACATCTACCGGATTGTTGCTGTACTAACGATTGATAATAGGCCGTTGAACCAATCGATGTAGGGAGAGCATTTAAATGTACTATTAAGGTAGCACCTTGAAGGCATAAAAAAGAGCTAGGGGGAATGGGTGCATATAAATCTTCTCCAATTTCTATGCCTATGCATAATTCTGGATAGGTTTGATCTTGAAAAAGAAGATTAGTACCAAAGGGTACATTTTGTTCACAAATCTTTATTTCTCTTACAGATGTAGAAGATGACGAAGAGAACCATCTTTGATCTAAGGAAGCGGGAGAAATTGATAAAAAAGTTTTAGGCACTACACCTAGAATTTTGCCTTGGTGTAAGAGAATACCACAGTTAAATATTTGGTTTTGTATAGATAAAGGTATCCCTATGACAATTAACATATTGATTTCTCTTGTATAATCCAATATGCGGGTTAATTGTTGTTGGCTTTCTACCAATAACAGTTCTTGATGAAATAAATCACCACAAGTAGCACTTGTCACAGATAACTCAGGAAAGGCAAGGATTTGAATATTTTTCTTTTTAGCTTGATCTATCCAATAAATAATCTGATCTACGTTATGTACACAATCTCCAACGATACCTTTGGGGATTGCGGCTCCTACTCTTATATAACCAAAATTCATGGCTATTCACTCCTTCAAAATTAGTTTAGACTATATGTATTTGCTCTGAATTGAGGAAAAAGTTGTATTTTTAGCAAGTATAGATATTTACTACAAGATATTTAAAGTTTGTAAATGTATCAATAAGATTATTTTTTTATACTCTTATTATTCTGTGCAATAAGTTATTATTTATATAATATCATATGGAGTAGAGCAGTTCAAAGAAAAAATTATTCAATTTATATACTTGTTATTTCATGATATATTAGCTACAATGAAAAGGTAATAATTTTTACATAAGATAGAATTAACTAGATCACATGAATATTGGAATTAAAGAAGGGTGGACTTATAATGGGGAACAAAATTAAAATGGAATGTCAAAAACATATTGCCCTGGTGGCTCACGATAATCGAAAAGATGATTTGTTAGAATGGGTAGACAAAAATCAAGACATTTTGAAACAACATTTTTTATATGGGACAGGAACAACAGGAACCTTAGTTTCCCAAAAAATAGGTTTACCTGTGAGAACATATAAAAGTGGACCTTTAGGTGGAGATCAGCAGATAGGATCACGGATTGTTGAAGGTGATATTGATTTTTTAATTTTCTTTTGGGATCCTCTAGAAGCTCAGCCTCATGATCCAGATGTGCGTGCTTTACTTCGAATTGCTGTTTTGTGGGACATTCCTGTAGCAAATAATAAGGCTAGTGCTGACTTTATGATGACTTCTCCTTTGATACAGCAAGAGTATGAAAGAACCATTGTAAATTATCAAGCTAAAATTAAAATTGATGAAAGGTAACAAAATCTTACATAACAAATAAAATAATAAAAACAGAGTGGGTAATTTAATAGATTACTCACTCTGTTTTTATGTAGTGTTTTTTATAAAAAACATATTATAACTACAATTATTTACTTTTCAAAACTCATTAGAATCTTCTAAATAGGCCAATGACCTTACCAAGAATATCAATCTCTTGCAGAATAATAGGAGACATAGCAGGGTTTTCTGGTTGTAAACGAATATGGTTTGTCTCTTTAAAGAAACGCTTTACCGTTACTGAATCTTCAATGAGGGCAACAATAATATCTCCATTTTCAGCTGTTTGCTGTTTTCTTACTAAAATTTGATCATGATCATAAATACCAGCATCGATCATACTATTTCCTTCAACTCTTAGCATATAAACAGTGTCATTATTTACATATTCAATTGGTAAAGGGAAATAATCTTCAATATTTTCAATGGCAAGAATAGGCTCACCAGCAGTTACTTTACCAATGATAGGAACATTGACTAATTCTCGTCGGTTACCAATAAAAGATTCATCTAATATTTCAATAGCCCGGGGTTTTGTAGGGTCTCTACGAATGAGTCCCTTTTTTTCAAGACGCTCTAAATGTCCATGAACAGTAGAGGTAGATTTTAATCCTACTGCCTCTCCTATTTCACGAACAGAAGGAGGATATCCTTTGTTTAAAATTTCTTGTTTTAAGAAGTTAAGAATGTTCTGTTGTTGTTCGCTTAAGTTATTTATCATAAGATCACCTCGAATTTCATATCAGTCCAATTTGGCATTGTCCTATTATCCATAGTATATCACAGGAAGAAGAACAAATCAAACGAATGTTCTATTTGTTTGCAAAAAGCATTGACAAAGAATAAATGTTCGCTTATAATGAAATTACACAAACATGCGTTCGAGGAGGGGTTTTATGAAAAAATATTTCTTTATAAAAAATACAAAACGTTTTATATCTACATTAGTATTGTTTTTATTTATATCTCAAGCCCTATTTGGATTAATCTGGGGAATTCCAAATGTAAGAGGGGCATCCGTTCCTTCCACAACAACCTATTTTCATTCAATTCAAATCCAAGAAGGAGACAACTTATGGAATCTTGCCCAACGTTATAAGTCTGAAAAAGAGGATATTAGAGAGTATATCAAACGCATTCAAAAATTAAACCAACTTAACGGTAATCATATTTATATAGGCGAATATCTAATTCTTCCAATAGAAGTAGTTGCTCATTAAAGTTAATAACTAAGTTTTTTAACTATCACGTAATTTAACGATTCTTGCTGCCTGTCTACGGCGTTCATCTTCAATTTGAGCATAATGTTTTCTTGTTGTATTTACATCTTTATGCCCTAACACATCTGCAACTAAGTAAATATCTCCAGTTTCGCGATATAGATTAGTACCATAAGTGCTTCTAAGTTTATGAGGTGAAATATTTTTTAGAGTTGTAACATGGTTAGCGTATTTTTTAACTAAATTTTGAATAGATCGTACACTCAACCTTCTATTTTGCAGTGATAAAAAAAGAGCTTGTTCATGACCTTGGATGGGCTTTTTTTCTATTCTTTCTTTCCAATAATCATTTAAGGCTTCTTCGACTTCGTCACCAAAGTAAATAATCACTTCACTTCCACCTTTTCGGATAATTTTAAGTCCATTTACATTGAAATCTACATCATCCATGTTTAGACCCGCACATTCTGAAACGCGAATTCCTGTTCCAAGAAGCAAAGAAACAATTGCAAGGTCTCTGGTTTTGGTATATTCATGGTATTTTTTTTGAGAATCTGTTAAGGATTCTCCAGATTCTATTTCATCTAAAAGTTTTGCAACCTCATCAATTTCTAAACGTACGATATTTTTTTCTCGAATTTTAGGCATATCAACAAGAGTAGGAGGGTTGGTTTTAATTTTTCTCTTTTTATAAAAATACTGAAACATAGTACGTAAGGAAGCTAATTTTCTAGCTTTACCACGTTCATCATTTTGATATTCGATTTCTTTTGAAGAATCATCAGGATGTGGTTTTTTATAATAACTAAGATATTCTAAGAACATTTCAATATGATCTGGGGTAATGGTATCTAAATCTTCTATATTTAATTGTTTAACTGTTTTATTTTGAAAAAGAGGGTGAATTTCTAAAATATATTCAAAAAAAATTCTCAGGTCATAAGCATATCCTATACGGGTTTTAGAAGTCGTCGTTGGCTCAATTCCACGAAAAAATTCAAAAGCAAAAGGCGGAAGAGACTCTAGTAACATTCGCAATTGCAAAGAATCTTTTTGTTTCTGTAGTTCATGAAAGTTATTATTCATTATTTTAACACCTCATACTTTATATTTAATTCTATTATATCATATTTCAATTTTTGTCTCTAATATCTCCTCTGTAGCAATACACATTTTATAATTGTATATCCAAATATTACGATTGACAAAATCTATATATTGCAGTATTATAATATATGGGTTGCATACTTAACTTAAGGAGGATTATTATGTCAAAAAGAAAATCTTATATGAAATGGTCATGGATTATTATTATTCTATTTTTTGTTTTATCAATTTTGGATATTCGTTTTGGACTATTAGGTTTTTTATGCATGTTAGCTCCTATGTATCATGCTTTAAGAGGAAGAGGTAAAGTACATTGTTCTAGTTATTGTCCCAGAGGATCTTTCTTGGGTAAATTCTTATCAAAGCTTTCCTTTCAGAACACATTACCCAAATGGATGCGTTCCAAAATATTTAAACATATATTGCTATTTATAATGATGATATTATTTTCTACCTCATTATATCATGCTGGATGGGACTACTTAAATATTGCTTTTGCTATTTTTCGTTTTATGCTGACATCTTTCATTGTCGGAATTTTAATAGGTGTCTTTTTTAAACCTCGAAGCTGGTGCCAAATTTGTCCAATGGGACACGCTACTGGCCTCATTAGAGATGCGATTGAAAACAAGTAAGACAGATTTATTTTGAGCTAAGAAAATATTTATTCCCTTGACTTGAAAGGAACAAGTTTTCTTAGCTCTTTTGAAGAATTGAACTTTATATGTTTTCCTAGTTACTTTTTAAAGTTGTTACATTTGTAGATAGATGCCTTGTTTTTTTAAATCCCGGAATATAACTTGTATCTATGGCTTTAAACAAGCGATCAGATAATCCTGGGTTTTCTTGATTTAATTTTAAAATCAAATTTTTTACATATTCTCTTTTTGTGAAGCCATTGGCAATGCAAGGGTTTTGAACTACAGGTAGACTTTCTTTTTCTGAAAAAGTAATAATATCTTTTTCAGATAGATATAATAATGGGCGAATAGAAAAAAGGTTTTTACGATCCAGATAAGTAACTGGAGCGAAAGTATGAATACGGCCTTCATAAAATAAAGATAAGAATAAGGTTTCTACTAAATCATCTTTATGATGGCCTAAAGCCACTTTATTACAACCAAGCTCTACTGCTATGTTGTTTAAAACTCCTTTACGCATTTTAGCACAGAGGGAGCAGGGATTTTTTTCTTTTCTTTCATCAAAAATGATTTGGGCTATATCTGTTTTAGGAATCGTATAGCGAATTTCTAACTTATCACATAACTGCTGAATTCCAGTAAGATCTACACCCTCAAATCCCATATCTACTGTGATGGCTTCAATCTCAAATTTTTTAGGATAAAATCTTTGTAACTCTCGTAGCCCTCTTAAAAGAGTGAGGCTATCTTTACCACCGGAAACACCAATAGCGATGCGATCACCTTCTTGAATCATGTCATAGTCTTCAATAGCTTTTCTTAAGTTACTTAGTAGCCATTTCATATTCATTTTAATCTTCCTTCCAATCTCTATCTTTAAAATACATCTATTTATTATAATTAGCTTTCTATCAACTTGCAAGGAAATAAAATTTATTTTTGATGCATATCAAATCTTTTAATCTAATTAACCTAAAAAGATTCTTTTATTTTTAACAATGGATTGTGAGAATTCGGAGATTTTTACAAAGAGAATATTGCGTCCCATAGTTTTTATGATACACTAAAGAAAGGAATAATAATATCCATTTGCTTAGCAATGAGTGTATTTTTAACTTGGGCATTTATGGAATATTAAGGAAGTAACGAATTATATTTGAGTCTGTTTATATGACAAGGAGGATGGATATGAGGAAAAAAATTATTATTGTAGGTGGAGTGGCAGGTGGTGCTAGTGCAGCCGCTAGGCTTAGAAGACTTGATGAAGAATGTGAAATCATCCTTTTAGAAAAAGGACCTTATGTTTCCTTTGCAAACTGTGGTTTACCTTACTATATTGGAGGAGTGATTGAAGATAGAGATCAGCTTTTTGTACAGACAGCCGAAAGAATGATGCAACGTTTTGCAATGGATATTAGAGTACGACACGAAGTTTTGCAAGTATTACCTGAGAAAAAATCAGTAGTTATATTTGATCATCAAAATCAGGTACAATATGAAGAAACTTATGATTCTTTAGTATTATCTCCTGGATCAAAACCACTTCAACCAGCTATTAAGGGATTAACAGAAAGTCAAAATATTTTCACTGTATGGACAGTGCCAGATGTAGATCAAATTAAGGCTTATTTAGATAAATACAAATCACAACATGCAGTAGTTATAGGAGGTGGATTTATTGGACTAGAAATGGCAGAAAACTTTCATCATCTAGGTCTAAAAGTTACAATTATAGAGATGGCAGAGCAAGTGATGGCCCCTTTAGACTATGAAATGGCCATGTTAGTTCATCATCATTTGTTATCTAAAGACGTACAGCTTTATCTAAACAATGCTGTGCAATTTTTTGAGCCTATACAAAATAAGAATAAAACAAAAATACACCTTCAAAGTGGAAGTGTTTTAGAAGGTGATATTATTGTTTTATGCATTGGCGTTAAACCTAATACAGATTTTCTAAAAGAATCAGGTATAGATTTAAATGTAAGAGGTGGTATTAAGGTGAATAAACACATGGAAACCTCTGTACCTGATATTTATGCTGTGGGGGATGCAGTAGAAGTGACGGATTTTATAACAAAAATGCCTGCTATGATTCCATTGGCTGGACCTGCTAATAAGCAAGGTAGAATTGTTGCTAATCAAATCATGGGTCGAACAGAAGCTTATGAAGGCACCCAGGGAACATCTATTGTTAAGGTTTTCAACCAGACAGTAGCTACAACGGGAGCTAATGAAAAAACATTGAAGCAATACCAAATCCCTTATTCTATTTCCTTGACAGAATCTAATTCTCATGCCAATTACTATCCAGGGGCTACGCCCATGATTATGAAACTATTATTTTCACCTAAAGATGGGAAAATTTTAGGTGCTCAGATTGTAGGAGAAGATGGGGTGGATAAACGAATTGATGTTATTGCTACCGCCTTGCGGTGGGGAGCTACAGTAGAGGATTTAGAACAATTAGAGCTAGCTTATGCACCTCCTTACGGAGCAGCAAAAGACCCTGTGAATATGGCAGGGTATGTAGCTAATAATATTTACAAAGGGGATGTAATTCCAGCTTTTTATCATGAAATTCAAGATTTAGATCCAGTTAAAACGTTAATTTTAGATATACGAGAAAAGGACGAAAGAAATCTTGGCTACATTATTGGATCACTTCATATCCCTCTAGGCCAGTTAAGGCAAAAGATAAACCAGCTACCTAGAAATAAAGAAATTATTATATATTGTAGAAGTGGAGCTAGATCTTATTTGGCTTGCCTGATTTTAATGCAAAATGAATTTGAAAATGTTAGAAACTTATTAGGTGGATATGAGTTTTATCAGGTCATAAACAAGACAAAAAAAGAATTACGCGGAACTATTCATTAAACTTGTCTTTCGCGAATAGTTATCTATATAGACTTTTACTTTAATGTTTATACAAAAATGACATGAAACTTGGTACACTACTTTCCCTTAAAGAAATTATGAACCAAGTTTCATGTCATTAATAATTTTGTAAATGGGCTTTATTATCTCTGACTCTTGCCCATCATAGCTTTAAGACCAAGTTCACCAAAATCAACAGTGCATTGTCCTTTTTTTACCTCTCCAGTAAATAACTCTTTATCATTCATACCATCATATGGCATGTCTTCTCCCATTTGCTCAATAAAAATTAATCCGTTTTTTTCAATCTATAAGATCTGCTGGGCGGCTGTATATGATTCTTCCGCCACCTGTTTTATAACTCTATATCGTACACATACTCTAGCTCCTCTTTATATTTCTGTATCGATATAATAATTTCATATTTAAGGATATCTTTCAAAGGTGGCAGGCGCTTCAAAGCATACTACAAATTTTTAAACAGACTCATAAATTTTCTTTAAATAATCTCTACTTTCATTCATAAAAGGTTCTTTTGTGTCTTCAAGTAGTATATTAACCAAAGGTTTTCTAGCTTTAATTTCCTTTAGAATAAAATCATAGTTTAGCAATCCTTGACCAACAGGTACAGTTTTTACACCATCGTCTGTAAGGACAAAGTCTTTGGCATGAACAATAACAATTCGATCTCCAAATAATTCTAATGATTCAGCAACCACTTCTTCTTGGCGCTGATAGTTATTTTTATCGATTAGATTAACAGGATCAAAAATAACCTGTAAATTATCAGAGTCAATGGTATCCAGTAATCTTTTCATTCTTTTAGGATCATTGATGGTAAACTTTGTAACAGCTTCAACCCCAACAATAACACCAAATTTTTCAGCTTCATCTACCAGTTCTTTCATACTTGTTACCAACTCATGAAAAATTTCTTCGCCATGATTAGCAGGATGGAATGAAAAGTCTGCATTGATAGAGCCTGTTTCTGTTCCTATGATACTACAATTAAAGTCACGAGCAAATCTAATATGCTCTTTAAAGCGATCTAATGATTTTCTTCTTTGTTCTAGATCAGGATGCACAGGGTTAATATAACATCCTAAGACAGCAACATCAACATTATGTCTATTTAACACATGAGCAATATGGCGCCCCATTCCGGGGCTTAAAGAACCTAAGCTGCTATTTAAGCTAGGTAATGCTTTGGCAAGGGCTAATTGAATGGCCGTAAATCCTTTTTCGGATACTTTTTGTGCAATCACCTCTATATCATCCAAAACATTCAAGTCATGTGCTCGTACTCCTAAATTCATATAAATTCTCCTTTTCTATTTTTCTTCTTTATCTATTAGAAACTTCTATCTTTATCGTTTCTTCTAGTACTAGAACTAGCAATAGTATGTCCATTAAACTCAAGGTATTTGAATTTGTCCTTTATGATACATTGATTGGAGAGCCATCATTACTCCTATTTTAGCATGATGCCAAGAAAGGCCTCCTTGTAAAAATACATTATAGGGAGGGGTAATTGGTGCGTCTGCACTGAGTTCAATAGAAGATCCCTGTACAAAGGCGCCAGCTGCCATAATAACTGGATATCCATACCCTGGCATATCAGCAGGGATTGGAGTCACAAAACTATCTACAGGAGCACCTTTTTGAATACCTTGACAAAAAGATATTACATTTTCAGGCTCTCTTAATTGGATGGCTTGGATAATATCATGACGACTATCTTGGGCGGAAGGCATAACTTTAAAACCCAACCTTTCAAAAAGGTGAGCTGCAAAAATTGCTCCTTTTACACTACCATTGACTACTTGGGGAGCTAAAAATAATCCTTGGAATAATAGCTGATTAATTCCTAAGGTAGCTCCTACTTCTTTTCCTAAACCAGGGGCACTTAAACGAATAGCAGCTTGTTCTACATATTTTTCCTTTCCTACAATATATCCCCCTGTAGGCGCCAATCCTCCGCCTGGATTTTTAATGAGAGAACCAACAACTAAATCTGCTCCTACTTCTGAAGGTTCAATGGTTTCAACAAATTCACCATAACAGTTATCTACCATACAAATTACATCAGGCTTAATATTTTTGATAAAAGTAATTAACTCGCCTATTTGTTGAACAGATAAGGTTGGTCGCCAATCATAGCCTTTTGAACGTTGGATAGTAACCAATTTTGTTTTTTCGTGTATAGAGCTTTTAATTTGATCATAATCAAAAGTACCGTCTTGTAGTAAATCTACCTGACGATAGGTGATTCCATATTCTTTTAGAGAGCCAGGCATTGGACGAATACCTATAACTCCTTCCAATGTATCATAAGGTTTACCTACAGGAGATAGAACCTCATCCCCTGGGCGTAAGTTGCCAAATAAGGCTACTGTTAAAGCATGGGTACCTGACATCAATTGTGGTCTTACAAGGCCTGATTCCGCCCCAAAAACATGAGCATATATGTCCTCCAATGTATCACGACCTAAATCATTATACCCATAACCTGTTGTAGCAGAAAAATGAGATTCGCTTAAAGAATGATATTGCATTGCTTTTAAAATTTTTAGTTGATTATACTCTGTTGTTTGATCAATAGTACTAAAAAATGCCTGTATTTTTTTTTCTGATTGAAAACAAAAATCAATAATTTTAGGATCAAGTTGAAATTGCTCCTTTAAATAATCTTTAAGTCTATTCATGATGTGCTCCTTTATTTATATAACCTGCTGATAAAACATGCTTATTTTAAAGGTAGGCATGTTTGTGTAATACCTTTTCCATATGAAAGAAGAACCCCTAAGGTCCTTCAATAGATAGTAAATGTTAAAAATCTGTAGTGTTTTTTTCAATCGCTGTAAGAGAAACAGCCTTTACAGGTACCATGGTAGAAATAGCGTGCTTATAAATCATTTGTTGTTTACCTTCACTATCCAAAATAACAGTAAAATTATCAAAACCCTTTACAGTTCCTTTCAACTGAAAACCATTAGTTAAAAAAATAGTCACTGGAATTCGTTCTTTGCGCATCTGGTTTAAAAATACATCTTGTAAATTTACTGGTTTACTCATCCTAATCTCTCTCTCCTTTCTATTTTCACAGCATGTCATTCTTCTATTTTATATGATTTTTCCAACTTCTTCAACATGATTTCGCATTTTCGTCATAATTTGAGTGTAATTAAATTGTTCTTGATCAACATGAATCCAATTAACCTCTTTTTCTCTACGAAACCAAGTGAGTTGGCGCTTTGCAAAGTGGCGTGTATCTCTCTTTAAAATATAGATAGCTTCTTCTAAAGAACAATTGCCAAGGAGATACTCTATAATTTCCTTATATCCTAGGCCTTGCATAGAAACTAGTTGGGGTCCATAGCCCTGCTTTAATAAAGCATTTACCTCCGCTATTAATCCTTTTTCTATCATTTGATCTACTCTTTTATTGATTCGCTCATATAACAAAGTACGTTCCATCGTTAAAGCAAAAAAGACTAATTGGTAAGGGGTTGACTTTTGTTTTTCTATTTCGTTATGAAGGGAGATAGGCTCCCCGGTTTGCTGGTAATATTCTAAGGCGCGGATAATCCTTTTAACATTATTAGGGTGGATATTTTTAGCGGAAATAGGATCGATTCGTTCTAACTGTTGATGTAGTATTCCGCTACCTTCTATTTTTGCTTTTTGCTCAAGGGAATTTCTGTAGTCACCATCTTTTTTCGTCTCTTTGAATTCAATATCATATATGACGGATTGAATGTAGAATCCAGTCCCCCCTACAATAATGGGGATTTTCTTCTTTTGATAAATACCTTCTATGGCTTTTTTTGCTTTTTGCTGAAATAAAGCCACATTCCATTCTTCGTCTGGATTGACTATATTCAGTAAATGATGAGGAATGTTCTCCATCTCTTGGGGGGTTGGCTTTGCAGTCCCAATATCCATGTGACGATATACCTGCATAGAATCTGCAGATATAATTTCCCCATCAAGAGATTTAGCAAGTTCAATTCCTATTTTTGTTTTTCCAGAAGCGGTAGGTCCGCCAATAACAATTAAAGGTTTATTCATAAGCTTATTTCCTTCTTTCATTCCATCATTGAATACGATGGAATTTTTTTTCTAACTCATATTTAGTCATTTCTATAATTGTGGGCCGTCCATGGGGGCAAGTATATGGATTTTCTAAAGCCAGCAATTCTTGAATGAGCCTATGGCTTTCATTTTCACTTAAGGTATCCATTGCTTTTACGGCAGCTTTACAAGCCAAAGATGCTACCTTTTCTAAACGTAGTTCATATGCAGATTGCACAGGTGTTTCTTGAAGTAAATCAATCAATTCTAGAAAAAAGTCTTGTCCTAAAGGCTGATTGAAAACAATAGGTAAAGAACGAAGAATGAAAGAGTTTTCTCCAAAATCTTCGATTTCAAACCCAAAATCGAGGAGTAATTCTTTATTTTCTTCTAATACTTGCTGCTCTTTTAAGGATAGATCTAAAACCAAAGGTTCTAATAATATTTGACTATCTGGGGTATGGTTGCGATAATCTTGCAATAGTTTTTCATATAGGATCCGTTCATGTGCAGCATGTTGATCAATGAGATACATTTTGTTTTCTGCTTCTACAATCCAATAAGTTTTAAATAATTGGCCTACAATTTGATAATGCAAGGGGAAAATTTCAGCAACTGTTGGAGGTGAAACTGTTGCTAGTGGCCCATTATTTCCCTTATTTTGCTCTACTACCGGGAGGTAATCTGCCTTTACCTCATGAATCTCCTCTAAAGTCTTCTCTTTTTTAGAGAGTTCAGGCAAAGAAGAAAAGGGTTTTGTAGTTCTAGGAATCTCGAAAGGTTCAGGCAAAACCTCTTGAACAGCTGACATAGATGACGCCTCTTTTTTTCTAGATATAGGATCCCAAGAAACTTGTGGGATTAAATTTTCAGCTTGCAATCTTTCAGTTACTATTTTAAGTAGCCATTCATAGATTGTTTCTTCATCTCGAAAACGTACTTCCATTTTGGTAGGATGTACATTGGCATCAACTTCTCTAGGGTCAATCTGCAAATGAAGTACAAGTACGGGAAATTTATTGATAGGTAGAAGAGTCTTATAAGCAGTTTCCACACAGTTTTGTAGGAGATCACTTTTGATATATCGACCATTAATAAAGAAACTCTCATAATTGCGATTTCCACGATGAATTTGGGGCTTACCTAAATATCCAACTATTTTCATATCATCTTTTTGGGCTTCTATTGGTATCATATGCTTGACCATTTCTTTTCCATAGACATGAAAAATACAATTTTGCAAATTATTATTTCCAGAAGTATGGAGTATAATAGAGTTATTATTAATAAATTTAAAAGAAATAGCTGGATGTCCCAAGGCTATTTTGTGAATTATATCGCTAATATAACTAGCTTCTGTTCCAGATTTTTTTAAGAATTTACGTCGGGCGGGGGTGTTAAAGAAAAGATTACGCATAATAATGGTTGTACCTTCAGGGCAGCCAATTTCTTCTTCACGCAAAACTTTTCCTCCCTCAATCTCTACTCTAATCCCTGTCACTTCTCGAGGAGTTTTTGTGATCATTTCAATTTGAGCAACAGATGCGATACTAGCTAATGCTTCACCTCGAAAACCTAAGGAAGAAATATGAAATAGGTCTTCATCTTTTTGAATCTTACTAGTTGTATGTCGAAGAAAGGCAGTTCTCACCTCTTGCTTAGGAATGCCTATCCCATTATCTGTAATACGAATAAAAGAAATACCTCCCTCTTTTATCTCTACAGTAATTGCACTTGCTTTAGCATCAATAGAATTTTCTACTAACTCTTTAACGACAGATGCCGGGCGTTCTACTACCTCACCGGCAGCAATTTTATTAATAGTATGTTGATCGAGCATATGTATCGATTGCATAGAATCACCTCTCTTTCTACTTCATCCATTGTTTTGCCTTTTGATTTAATTCATATAGTTTTTGCATGGTTTCCATGGGAGTCATCTCGATTATGTTTAGTTCTTTTAATTCTTCTAAAAGTTCATGTTTATGTTGACTAAAAAGATCCAGCTGCAAAGAGGGTTCCTCTGTTGCAGGCATCTGAGATATAGAAATAGGTGGAGTAGGTGGATTCTTCTCTAAGGAAATAGTTGTTGGGTTTTTAGCAATATCTGCAGCTTCTAATTCAGATAAAATAACTCTTGCTCGTTCTATTACTTCTAAAGGCACGCCTGCTAGTTTTGCCACTTCAATTCCATAGCTATGATCCGCACCACCTGGTTGAATCTTACGTAGGAAAATAATGTCATCCCCTTGTTCTTTTACAGCAATACAGTAATTTTGAACAGATGGGATTTTCCCTTCTAATTCTGTTAGTTCATGATAATGAGTAGCGAACAAAGTTTTGGCCCCAATTTTTGAAGAGTCTGCAATGTGCTCAACTACGGCCCAAGCAATACTTAATCCATCAAATGTACTTGTCCCTCGACCAATTTCATCAAGAATCAATAAACTATTTTTAGTTGCATTATGTAGGATATTAGATACCTCTGACATCTCTACCATAAATGTACTTTGTCCCGATGACAAATCATCTGATGCTCCAACTCGAGTAAAAATACGATCTACAACACTAATATGAGCTTCTTTAGCTGGTACAAAACTTCCCATTTGGGCCATAAGTACAATAAGAGCTACTTGCCTCATATAGGTAGACTTCCCTGCCATATTTGGACCGGTAATAATACAAAGTTGGTGTTCTTTTTGATTCAAATACGTATCGTTGGAAATAAAATTTTCCATAGGCATCATTTTTTCTACAACAGGATGTCGTCCATCCTTAATCTGAATAGTTCCATCTTGCGTGATCATAGGTTTATGATAATCTTGACGCTCTGCTACTTCAGCCAAAGATTGCAAAACATCAATGGTTGCTACCCACTGTGCAGTCTTTTGTATTCGTTTAACTTCTTTGGCGATTTTTTCTCTAATCTCAATGAATAAATCATATTCTAGCTCAACAACTTTTTCTTCTGCCCCTAAAATATTTTCCTCAATTTCTTTAAGTTCAGGTGTGATGTATCTCTCTGCATTGGCAAGAGTTTGTTTTCGAATGTAGCGATCCGGAACTGCACCTAGATGAGATTTTGTTACTTCGATAAAATATCCAAATATTTTATTATAACGAATCCGGATATTTTTAATTCCTGTTTTCTCCCTCTCTTCAGCTTCTAGAGCAGCAAGCCACTGTTTTCCTTCTGTTTTAGCCCGGTGTAAATGATCTACCTCATCATTATATCCTTTTTTAATAATATCACCCTCCCGAATAGAAATGGGAGGCTCATCATGGATACTTAGATGTATCAATGTATGGATATCTTCAAGAATATCTAATTGTTTATAAATTTCTTGTTGGTAAATGGCTTGAGCAGGTTCTAGTAAGGCATGAATAGCTGGGAGTAGGCTTAAAGAATTTTTAAGTGCAATAAGATCTCTTCCATTCACAGTACCATAAATGACTTTACTCATTAGGCGTTCCAAATCGTAAACGCCTCCTAGTAAATCCTTTAAATCAGAGCGTAAAAGTGGATCTTCTTTAAATTCTTCTACTCCGTCTAAGCGTTTAATAATATCTTCTGGATGAATTAAAGGTTGTTCAATCCACTTTCTCAGGAGCCGACTACCCATAGCTGTTTTAGTTTGATCAAGCACCCATAGTAGAGATCCCCTACGTTGCTTTTCACGGAGTGTTTCAACTAATTCTAGGTTACGGCGTGTAGTAATATCTAATACCATGTAGTCATGAGTAAAGTAAGGGATGATACGTGACAAATGAGATAAGCTAATTTTTTGGGTTTCCTGTAAATATTGTAATAAAGCACCTGCTGCAGAAATACCATATTCTAACTCATCTAACCCAAGTCCATCTAATGCATGAACTTGAAAATGTTGACACAATTTTTGGTCACAAATAGTAGGTTCAAAATGCCAATCTTCATAAGGATTCATAAAGCATTGGAAACGACTTTGAATTTCATTAAGCTTTTTTTCATCTAAGGCAAGAGAGGAGTTGAATATCACTTCCTGAGGCTCAAATTTTCCTAATTCATCAATGAGCTTACGATGTTCATCAGTGTCTGTCCATTGTGTTACCTGAAACTCACCTGTGGTAATATCTACAATAGCAAAACCAAAGTTATTTTCATGTTGATAAATACAACTCAAATAATGATTTTTTTTATCTTCCAGCCCATCAGGATTCATATTGGTTCCTGGCGTAATAATTCGCACAACTTCTCGTTTTACAATGCCTTTTGCAACCCTTGGATCCTCTACTTGCTCACACATGGCCACCTTATATCCTTTTTCGATTAGGCGATGGATATAGCTATCTGCTGAATGATATGGCACTCCACACATAGGTGCTTTTTCTTTTAACCCGCAATCCCGTGCTGTTAATGTAATATCTAACTCCTTAGAAGCAGTAATAGCATCCTCAAAAAACATTTCATAGAAATCACCTAAACGAAAAAAAAGAATACAGTCTTTATATTGATTCTTAACTTCCATATATTGTTGCATCATTGGTGTAAGTTTACCCATAATATCCCTCTTTTAAATTTAGATTTAAAAATATTATATAAAACAATCAGGAGATAAAAAGTGCGATTCCTCGCACTTTTTATGGTTTCATAGCACAACAACCGCCAGACTTTTTATTGCAACCCTGTCCACAGGATGACACTGAAAATAAGGGAGCAGGAAGGGAAAATTCTAATATGCCTAGTACTTGGTCTAGTACTGTTCTAATTTTTTTTTCGTGATCCTGTATCTTTTGTAGGATAGGATTGTTTTGTATTTGTAAATTGATTTTTTGCAACTCCATCACTATATTAGATTGCTCAGCAGAGGCTATAGCAGAGAGTTTACCTTGAAGATTTTTCTGTGTTCTTAGTAATTGAATTGCTGTATCATCTTGTTCTAGTTGATCTAAAGTAGCAAGATAAGCTTTTACTTCTTCCGTATCTAAAAGGCAAGAACTAAGTTCTCTTGTTTTTTCAAAAACTGTTTTCATTATACTATCAACTCTCCTATTAAATAGTAAGGCTTTGCATCTGTAATTTTTACAGGCACAATTTTCCCTACTAAGGATGAATCACCAGCAAAATGCACAAGGTGATTTGTATCAGATCGTCCTGTTAAAATTGTTTGATTTTCTTGATTGGCTTCTTCTACGAGGATTTGTAGGATTTCCTCTTTTTTTTCTAAATTGTTTTCATAAACAATAGAATCTAAAATGCTAAGTAACTCATTGAAATGTTTTTTAGCTTTCTCTTCTGGTATTTGATCTTCCATAGTAGCCCCTGGTGTTCCTGTTCGTTTGGAATATAGGAATGTAAAGGCACCATCAAATTTAACTTGTTGAACAAGATCAAGAGTTTCTTGAAACTCGTTTTCATGTTCTCCTGGAAAACCTACAATAATATCTGTTGTTAAAGAAATATTGGGCATAGCAGAACGGATTTTTTTAACTAAATTTAGATAATGTTCTTTGGTATATTTACGATTCATGGCCTTTAATATTTTTGTACTACCTGCTTGAACAGGGAGATGTAAATGCCTACAAATTTTATTCGACTCTTTCATAACTTTAATTAGCTCATCTGATAAGTCTTTAGGATGAGATGTCATAAATCGAATACGCTCAAGGCCTTCTATATGAGTTAAATCCTTAAGCAGGTCTGGAAAAGAGTAATCTTGTTCTAATGTTTTTCCATAGGAGTTTACATTTTGACCCAGTAGCATAATTTCTTTTACACCATCAGCAACTAATCTTTGTACTTCAGCAAGAATTTCTTCAGGTAGACGGCTTCTTTCTCGCCCTCTAACATAGGGAACAATACAGTAACTACAAAAGTTATTACACCCATACATAATATTAACCCCAGCTTTAAAAGTATCTTTTCGAATACTTGGTAAATCTTCTACGATCTCTTGATGTTCTTTCCATATATCAATAACCATTTGATTTGTTTCGAGATGGGTTTGTAATAGTTCAGGAAATTTATAAAGATTAAAAGTGCCAAAGACTAGATCTACATGTCTATACTTCTGTTTGATTTCTTTCAATACATTTTCCTGCTGCATCATACAGCCACAAATAGCTATTTTGATATGTGGATTTTTTTCCTTATACGATTTTAAAGAACCTAAACGGCCGAAAACTTTTTGCTCTGCATTTTCTCGAACACAACAAGTGTTATAAATAATAAAATCTGCTTCTTTCTCTTTTACGGCTAAACTAAATCCCAGTTTTTCTAATATTCCTACCAATTTTTCAGAATCACGGACATTCATCTGACATCCAAAGGTCTGAATAAAGTAGGATAATCCTTTTCCCTGAAATGAAGAAGAAAGCTCTTCTATGATCTGTTTCTGACGTAGGGCTTCTTCTTCCCCAATTTTATAAACTCTTTCTTTACGGCTCATTATATATAAAATCCTCCTTACTTACGTTACGATTAACAACTCTTTCTTATTTTATATAATCTGAGGAGTAATTGCAACCATTTTAGTATGATATCATAATTTTAAAAAACTAATTTCTGCATTTCTTCTTGTTTTTGTTTTGCATCAATCTCATGGGTATAAGTAGACAAAGTAATTGAAGGATTTGCATGAGAAATAATACTAGCCAACGTACGTATATTCATCCCTGCTGCAATGGAGTAAGATGCAAAGGTGTGCCGAAACAAATGGGCATGAATTTTTCGTTCTAAATGTGCAGATAACTCTAGCATAAAATCATATAAAGTTCTTGTAGAGATATGATTTTCAGAATTATAGATGCTGGGGAAAAGCCATGGACTTTCTGGTAATAGATAGCCTGCTTGTTGTAACATTTGAATCCCATTTTCGTATTCAAAAAAAGCATATTTTAGTTGAATATGAATAGGGATTTCATTGTATTTTTTCCCTTTTGCAATGATACCTAAAGTATTGGTCATTAGTTTTAAGTTGCTTTTCTTAATAGATACGGCCTCATAGGCACGGCATCCTGTAAATAAAAGAATATAGACAAGTAACCGATTACGAAATAGTACATACAACTGATGTAATTGTTTTTGATTAGGTGTAAAACTTTGGTTTATTGTTTTGATTTTATTTTCAATCTCTTGATTAAGAAGCTGAAAAATCTGTTGAATTTCATCCTTACTTAATACTTCTTTTGGTCCTTGGGTATTTTTGAAATGAACAACATCTACTAATTCCCATACTTTTGTTTTACATAGTTTTTTCTGATAACAAAATCGTAGAAATCGTTTTAAGACAATTCGTTTTCTCTTTTGGGTACTCATAGCTAAATGAGATGTGCTCTCCTGAAAAAACTGTGATATTAAAGGATAAGTTAAATCATCAATTTTCATATTTCCTAAAAAATGTTTATCTAAAAAATATAATAATTGATCTAAATCAATCTGATAGCTTTTTATTGTATTTGAAGATCGACCGATGTCAATTAAACTTTGAAGAAATAATTTTTGAGCATCTTTTATAATCATCTATATTCACCTTCTTTTTTATGCACTCTTTTATTATACCATAAATAAAGTTGACGTTAGATGTAAAAACAATTATTTTGAATAACAAAAGGAATAAACTTGAAATAATATTTCTAAGTTTATTCCTTTTACTAGATAATGAATATAATTTTTGAAAACATAATCACAAAAAATTAAAGATATAATTAACTAATTTGATTATAAAGTAATACATCATTAGCATAATTGCTAAGTTTACCTTCATAAAGTAAATGCAATTCTTTACATTTTCTAAAATCTCTAGGAGATACTAGCGCAGCTGGCTTATTAAAAATATGAATATCACTATTATAAAGTAAGGTTGCGACAAATTGAGAGCAAAAATAATTATATTCCCTTTCGATAGGAATATTAAATACAATTCCTAAAAGTCCTACCAAGTTATATCCATAATATTCCTTTTCTATATTAAAACGCTCTATTTCTTTTTTTAAAGCTTCATATTGAACCCAATTTATTTCTAAAGCGTACAATGCACAATTTGTATTTGGGAACCTTGCATAAGTGCCGTTGATAATATCTTCTCTTATAAACCCACCGATAAAAGGATTATTAGGATTCAATCGTCCAAAACTGTATAAATCCTCAAGAACAATATCTAAGGCAAGAGAAACGTGAGAGTAAGGTTCTTGAGTATATTGTTTTATACATTTTGAAAGAAGGGAACCACTATGGGTAAGCAAGATATATGCTACATATTTTTTATCCATAGCACACCTCTAATTATATAATTTACAAGCCCTCCTGCGTAATAAAGAAGACTTGCAAATTACATTATCTTTGATTTGGCTACAACTGTCAAGAGTTTTTATTTTCCGTAATAACTCCTTTTTTCAAAATAATGTTTGCATACAATGCTTTTTCACTTGTGGCTATAATTGCATATGCTTTTTTAGCCCTTTCGTAAAATTTGAACCTTTCTATATACTCCGACCCTAATATACTTTCATGTGTTCTTAAGATCTCTTGATATTTATTCCATATAGTAGGCTGTGTAGGATCACCAGGCACAACCTGCATTAAAGCCACTGGCCGCTCCACATAAGTATCTAATGGAAATAAAGATAAAATAGCATCTAGTAATTCTGGAATATTATGTCCATCTGCACGAACTAATCGTTGAGCATGACTAGATGCGGGAAAGTTACCATCTGCTAAGATAATTTCATCTCCATGACCCATTTCCATCAATATTTTTAGCAATTCAGGGGATAAAATAGTGGGAATTCCTTTTAACATAGTGTTTCTCCTTCATGTATAATGATAAAACATTTGGAATCTTATTCATTTACCCTATAAACTGATTTATTTTTTACCGTACAAAGGACCAAAGTTGCCACAGGCACGATAGTCAGCACCCTGTGGGTCCATAGCCCCGAAAGCACTCCATGCCTTAGGACGGAATAGCCTTTCTTCAGGTACATTATGCATAGCTACTGGGATTCTTAACATGGAGGCCAGAGTAATGAGTTCACCGCCAATATGCCCATAGCTAATGGCTCCGTGATTTGCACCCCAATAATTCATAACAGAATAAACATTTTTAAAGGGGACATAGTCTGTAAGATTTGGAACAAACCAGGTGGTAGGCCAAGTAGGGTCTGTTCTTTGATTTAAAATTTCATGGATATCTTCAGGTATATCAACGGTGTATCCTTCTGCAATTTGTAGAACAGGGCCAAGTCCTTTAATTATATTGATTCTTGTCATAGTCACAGGCATTTCTCCACGGCTTAAGAAACAAGAGGAATAACCTCCACCTCTAAAATAGCCTAAGTTGGCAGGACGCCAAGAAGTAGCAGCTAGACATTTTTGAGCCTCTTCTTTAGAGATATTCCAATATGGTTTCATTATTGGATTTCCATTATGATCTGATTGTTGCCCGGTTCCATCTAAAGTTGTAGATCCTGAATTAATCAGGTGGATGATGCCATTTTGGGCTTTTCCTGTTAGTTCTTTGCCAGTGACCCGCTTTACTGATTCTGGACTCCAATAAGTTCGTACATCTGAAAAAATTTGAGCTGTGCCTGTTAATAGATGCCCAAACAACATAGAAATACCATTTAAACAATCATTTTCTGTAGCCATAATAAAAGCTTGGCGAATTCCATTCCAATCAAATGAAGAATTTAAGATCGCTTCCATAAAATCTCCATTTGGGAAATGATCCGTCCATTGACGTTGGCCTTGAAACCCAGCTGCAATAGCGTTATGGCCTTCTGCTTCTTCAGCAAAACCAAGAGTTTTTAAGACTGGGTTGCCAATCATTAAATCTCGACAAATCAGGGTCATCTTAACAACAAATTCCCATTCTTGGTCTTTCTCTTCTCTAGAGCGCTGTTGAGATTCAATGTTATTATCAGGACCTTCTTTGCAATATTGACGAGTCCATTTAAGGGCTTTTTCAAACTCTTCTTGGTCATAAATATTCTCTTCTATCCTCCGAATAACTTCACTCATATCCACATATTCACACCTCATACCTAGATAACTTTCAAAAAAGTCTGGATTTACTATAGAGCCTGCAATTCCCATGGAGACTCCACCAATGGATAAATAAGATTTTCCTTTCATAGAAGCAACAGCTAATCCTGCTTTAGCAAATTGTAAGAGCTTTTCTTGTACATCTTGAGGAATTTGAGAGTCGTCAGCATCTTGCACGTCTTTTCCGTAAATACTAAATACAGGTAAACCTTTCTGATCATGCCCAGCCACTGCTGCTGCTAAATACACTGCACCTGGCCTCTCTGTCCCATTAAAGCCCCAAATGGCCTTTGGAATTAAAGGATCCATATCAATAGTTTCGGAACCATAGCACCAACAAGGTGTAACAGTAATAGAGAGTCCAACACCTTCTCGTGTAAACTTTTCTGCTGTTCGAGCAGCTTCTGCCACCCCCCCAATAGTGGTATCGGCAATAACACATTCTACTACTGATCCATCAGGGTGTTTCAAATTTGTGCTTAAAAATTCAGCAACTCTTTTTGCCATCCCCATAGTTTGATCTTCTAGAGATTCACGGACTCCTTTTCGCCTTCCATCAATTGTAGGGCGTATTCCTATCTTTGGAAGATTTCCATTTAAGCGATTTACTGGTTCGTTGATTTTAAAACTTGACATCTAAACCCCTCCTTTATTATGTAGAAACAGCAAAAGTAAACGATTACTATCGGGTGAAACAAATGTAAAAGCTATATTCTTTTCACTGAACTACCTATTTTTATTTTTGATGAAATGATATGTTTTTTATATGGAACTGAAGTTGAATTGGAGATTCTGCTCAGCAAAATTTCGCCAGCTTTTTGACCTATCTCTAAAGGATTTTGATGAATAATTGTTAATTTGGGTTCAATTAATTCAGGCACACGGATATCCCCGAAAGAAACTAAGGAGATATTGTTAGGAATTTGCAAACCAATGGCCTTACAGGCCATCATTACACCTTCTGTCATGTCATTATTAACTGAAAAAATGGCAGTTGGGAGATCTTTGGATTGGGAGTTGATCATATGAACCATAGAGTCATATGCTTTTTTGCGATTATATGCTCCTTCTAAAATATAAGACTCGTATATAGGAACTTTGTGATCTATACACGCATCATGAAACCCTTGATAGCGCTCTTGTGCAGTACTAATATCCATAAGACCATTGATAATACCTATTTTTTGATGTCCTTGCTCAATCAGATGCTGGACAAGCTGATATGCACCATACCTATTATCTTCTACAACTACATCTGCTTTGACTCCTTCAATTTCACTATCTACCATCACTAATTTTAATCCTTGATGAATAAATTCATTAAGAATAGTGGCTTGATTTTGACGAGTTGCTAAAACCACAAATTCTACGCGTTTCTCATAGAATAGTTTTAATAATTTTAGCTCTTTTCTCTCATCTTCATCCGTGCTGGCTAAAAGCATATGGTAGCCTAAATGGCTGACTACGGACTCTACTCCTCTAGCGATCTCCATAAAATAAGGATTAGATATATCAGGAACAAGCAATCCGATAAGATAGGTTTTTTTCTGCTTTAAACTCCTTGCAACATCATTAGGGCGGTAATTAAATTCTTTTACGACATTCAAAACTCTTTCGCGTACCTCTTGACTTACGGGATAATTATTATTAAGAACCCGGGATACTGTAGCTGTAGAAACGTTTGCCATTTTTGCTATATCTTTGATTGTGATCATACTACTCCTCTGTTTCTTGCAAAAATATTATTTAGACTTAGTAATAATAGTAATCGTTTTCTATTATATTATAACTAAATTTTTTAAAAATTTCAATCCATTCTTTTTACAAAAAATATTTTAAAGGTGAATTATCATTTATTAAAATACTATCGAGTAAAGAGCTGTGCAAATAGTAGGAATCATAATTCTAGTAGCTACCAATTTCATTTACCATAATATAATTATGAAAACTTATGTTGAGATTTATATATACTATTCTTTATTTTGTATTTTAGTGAAATGTCCATGGTGATAAAAGCATCTTATTACTATATAGGTATCTTATTGAAAAATAAGAAAATTTCTCTTCATTATTTAACGGAATCTTAAAAATGAACCAATGAACCAAAGATAATATATAATTATCTTTGGTCCAGTCATTCCTTAGAACCCTTATATATACTGGATTTGTAATTTAAATAATAGGAATTTCCCACCATACCACATATAACTGTTCTAGGATATCATATTAAGTTATTTGCCTGTTTAAACTGAAAACATACCGTTTAGACATAAATGTATCACTTTAAAATAAAAACACCGTTACGGCTAAATTTGAAAGAGGAATTTTTTCATATAAATAGATAAAATACATATTATAGTGTTTTTAGTTTTTAAAATTTTATAATCCATTTTAGAGTAGTTTTTCTAATTTGTGGACTATATATGTTTGAAAATCAATCATGCTTACATAATAAATTTATGGTTAACTTTTTCTTTGTACATAATGTTGTTTGCCTAGTTTTTAATCATGAATTTTTCATATGAAATTACGCTTCTTACTTAGCTACTGCAAGTTTTCTACGGGCTAAATATACTTAGTATTCATAGTTTGACTCTCCGCTTTTCTGGCTATTATTAAATCGTCTATTGGCAGCTAGTTGCTATAGCTTTTTTGCAATTAAATTCTGCATGTTCAATCTTTTAAAACTATGGTATAATAAATAAAAGATTACCATAATTTTGGAGGTGTTTTTATGTATGTAAAAGATCGCATGAATAGAAATGTAATCTCTGTTTTTCCTGATGCCTCTATCTCTTTAGCTTTTCAGCTGATGAAAGAACAAGGTTATTCCCATTTACCTGTTGTAAAAAACGGAAAATTAGTAGGTATGATTACTGAAAATTTGCTAACAGAAGTTAGCCCTTCAAAGGCAACAACTCTAAGTATGTATGAATTAAACTACTTACTATCTAAAACAAAAGTGGCTGATATTATGAACGAAGAAGTTATTACTGTTCAGCCTGAAATGATTATTGAAGAAGCGGCTACTCTATTGCGAGATAAGATGGTAGATGCCCTTCCTGTTATTGATGAACATAGCCAATTGCTAGGCATTCTGACAAGAACAGATATTATTGATGCCTTCATTAAACTAATGGGAATCAATGAGCCAGGAACAAGAATTGTGTTAGAAGTTAAGGATGAAGCTGGAGCTTTAGCAGAAATTTTAGGAATCATTAAATCATATGGTTTGAGTATTTCTCATATTAGTAGTTTCAATCTCAATATGGATGACGAAAATCAAGAAATCATCATGCGCTTAAATACTTTGGAAGTTGATGATCTTTTAAACACATTACAAACAAAAGGATACAAGATTCTTTCCGTCCAGAAAAAATAATAAAGAGGCCTGTTAAAGGCCTCTTTATTATTAACCCAAATATGCTTTTCTTACTTGTTCATTACCTAGGAGTGACTTTGCTTCTCCTTCTAAAACAACTCTTCCTGTTTCCAATACATATGCGCGATTTGCTATTGATAAAGCCATATGAGCGTTTTGTTCTACTAATAATACTGTAGTTCCGGCTTTATTTATTTCCTCAATAATATTAAAAATTTCTTTAACTAATATAGGGGCCAATCCCATAGATGGTTCATCTAATAGAAGTAATTGAGGCTTAGACATTAAAGCGCGTCCCATAGCTAACATTTGCTGCTCTCCACCACTTAAAGTTCCAGCCAATTGCTTTTTCCGTTCTTTTAATCTAGGGAATTTTTCAAAAACATCTTCAATACCTTTTCCAATTTCTTCTTTGTTTTTACGGGTATAGGCACCTAATTCTAAGTTTTCTAGAACTGTCATTTGTGAAAAAACCCTTCGTCCTTCTGGAACATGGGCCATACCCATCTTTAATAATTGATGAGGTTCTATCGAAGAAATATTTTGGTCTTTAAAAATGATTTCACCTACTTGGCTTCTTAGTAAAGCAGAAATAGTGTGAAGAATAGTAGTTTTTCCTGCGCCATTGGCTCCAATCAAAGTGACAATTTCCCCTTGTTTAACTTGAAAAGAAACATCTTTAATGGCACGAATTGCACCATAATTAACATTAATATTATTAATCGTGAGCATTTTAAATCCTCCTTTACTCTCCTAAGTAAGCACCAATGACTTTTGCATTGTTTTTTATTTCATCTGGCTTACCTGATGCAATAACCATTCCGTAATCTATGACTATAATTCTTTCACAAATTCCCATGACTAAGTTCATATCATGTTCTATCAATAAAATTGCAATTTTAAACTGATTACGAATAAAATGAATGGTTTCCATTAATTCTTTAGTTTCTTGAGGATTCATGCCTGCAGCAGGCTCATCTAACAATAAGAGTTTTGGTTCAGTAGCAAGAGCCCTTGTAATTTCTAATTTTCTTTGCTGACCATAGGGAAGGTTTTTAGCTTTTGTCATAGCCAAGTGTTCCATTTGAAATAAGGATAATAATTCTTTGGCCTTTTCATCAATAATTTTTTCTTCCTTCCAATAGGAGGGAAGACGTAAAACTCCTGCCAAAGTAGAGTATTTCATTTGATTATGAAAAGCAATTTTTACATTGTCAATAACAGATAAATCTTTAAAAAGACGAATGTTTTGAAAGGTTCTTGCAATCCCTTTTTGAACGATTTGATAGGGATGTTTCCCTACAATAGAATCATTTTCAAAGAAAATCTCTCCCTCTGTAGGAAGGTAGACACCAGTTAATAGATTGAAAACAGTTGTCTTTCCTGCACCATTGGGCCCTATCAATCCTACAAGTTCATTAGGATTCATTTGCATATAAAAGTTACCAACAGCTCGTAGTCCACCAAAGGTAATGCCTAGTTCTTTTACTTCTAATAGGCTCATGACTCTTCCTCTCCTTTCTTGTGGATTTTATATTTTCTAAATAGTCTAGATAAAGAAAATTCACGGGTACCCAAAAATCCTTCAGGTCGAAAAATCATCATAAGAATAAGGGAAAGAGAATAGATAAGCATACGATAATCTGCTAATCCACGCAATGCTTCAGGTAAAATAGTCAGTACAATAGCTGCTAGGATAGATCCAGTGAAACTGCCCATACCTCCTAACACGACAATAACTAAAATTTCAACTGAATAAATAAACCTAAAGGTACTAGGCATTAATGTTCGGATGTGATGAGCATAAAGTCCTCCACCGACACCGGCAAAGAAAGCTGCTAAAGTAAATGCAAAGATTTTATAATAGGTAGTAGGAATACCAACTGCTTCTGCTGCAATTTCGTTCTCTCTAATTGATAAAACTGCTCGCCCATGTCGTGAATGAACAAAAGTATATAGCAAAGTAACGACTACGACCATAACCCAAAAAACAAGGTGAAAGTTTGTTAACCTAGAGATTCCTGTTAACCCTTTTGCACCTCCAGTAATCTTAAGGTTATTTAAAATAATGCGGATAATCTCTCCGAATCCTAAAGTAATGATTGCTAGGTAGTCTCCTTTTAGACGTAATGCAGGAATTCCTATAAGTATTCCAAAGATACCTGCTATAATGCCACCTATTATTAGTGAAAGAATAAAACCAAGGGTTGTAGAAATATTAAAATAAGTAGTGAAAATAGCAGAAGAGTAAGCTCCTATAGCCATAAAACCTGCATGCCCTAAAGCCAATTGTCCCAAAAAGCCAGTTGCAAGGTTTAAGCTAGTAGCCAGAATGATATTGATTCCAATTAAAATTAAAAGACCTGTATAATAACTACTCAACAAGCCAGTTTGAATAAGTAACAAAAATAATATATATAGAAGAACAATCGCAATGGCATTGGTAATGTATTGAGTTTTTCTTTTCATCATAGTTCACCTATACTTTCTCACGCACATTTTTACCAAGAATTCCTGTGGGTTTAATTAATAAAACTAAAATTAAGATTCCAAAAACAATAGCATCTGACCATAAGGTAGAAATATAGCCCTTAGTTAAACTTTCAATAATACCCATTAAGAATCCTCCAAGCATGGCACCTGGCATAATACCAATTCCACCTAAGACTGCCGCAATGAAAGCTTTTAAGCCTGGCATAATCCCCATATAAGGTTGTATTTGTGGATATGCAATGCTATAAAGTACTCCAGCCACTCCTCCTAAAGCGGAACCAATAGCAAATGTAATTGAAATCGTAATATTAGCATTTATCCCCATCAACTCTGCTGCGTCTTTATCTTCTGATACTGCACGCATGGCTTTTCCTGTTCTTGTTCTTTTAATAAATAATTCTAAAAGTATCATAAGACAGATAGCTAAAGCTAATGTAATGATCGTAATCCAAGGAATTTGTAACTTTCCCATTTGAATAGGAGGTAGATCAATATAATAAGGAAAAGATTTTGCACTGGATCCAAAAATAATAAGGAATAAATTTTCAAGTGCAAAACTTACTCCAATAGCTGTAATTAAAGCAGAAATCCTGGGCGCATTGCGTAAGGGTTTATATGCAATACGCTCAATAAGGACACCTGAAAGAGCACAAAAAATCATTGTAATAATTAGTACAATCCCTATAGGCAATTGAAAAATGGAAAGAGCAACAAAAGCGCTAAAGGCACCTATCATCATAATATCTCCATGAGCAAAATTTATTAATTTAACCACACCATAGACCATGGTATAACCCAAAGCAATTAAAGCATATATGCTCCCGACATGCAGTCCGTTGATGAGTTGTTGTATCAAAGTCATATCCATTCCTCCTGTGATCAATCTTCTTGGCACTTTATATAAAGAAAGGGAGATATTGTTTCTCCCTTTCTTAGTTATTAAATTATGGTTCAATGGTGGTAAAAGCCTTTTGGACTAACTTATCATCAACTTTCTCTATTTTAAGAACTGTAACACTTTTAATAGGGTTACGGTATTCATCAAACTGAATATGTCCTGTGATATAATCACCATTTGTTTCTTTTAATGCTTTGATAATAGCATTAGAATCCAAGGTACCCGCTTTTTCAATAGCAGATAATATGATTTTTCCAGTGTCATATCCAAGAGCGGCTAAAGCATTTGGCAATTCACCATAAGTCTCTTTATATTTTTTTACAAAGCGTTGAATCTCAGGATTTGGATCATCGGCAGAATAATGATTAACAAAATAGGCACCATCTACTGCATCTGGAAAATCTTTTGCTTGTTCAATTACTCCATCCCATCCGTCTACCCCTAATAAAATTGCATCAATACCAACTTCGTGAACCTGCCTGGTAATTAAAGCTACTTTTTCATAATAGTCAGGTATAAATAATACTTCAGGATTTTGATTTTTAACATTTGTTAGGATGGATTTAAAGTCTTGATCATCTTTGGTGTACCCTTGTTTTGAAAGGATAGTTCCTCCGTTTTCAACAAAATTTTCTTCGAAGGCTTCTGCATTTCCTTCGGAAAAATCACTACCAACATCATATAGTATCGCAGCTGTTTTACCTTGAAGATCTGTAGCTGCAAATTTTCCCATCATACCACCTTGAAAAGCATCAATATAACACGCCCTGAAAATATTATCACCTTTCGTAGTTACATCCCAAGCAGTAGCAGTAGGTGTAACCATAGGAATGTTCTTCTCAGCAGCAAGTTCAGCAATAGCCAAGGTAGTACCACTAATATCAGATCCAAGAAATACATCAATTTTTTCACGGTCAACCAGCTTATTAAAAGCATTAGCTGCATCTACTTCGGAGCCTTTATTATCTTCAACAACAAACTGAATTTTTTTACCAAGAACATTACCTATTTCTTCTTGTTCCTTAAGTGCCAATTCTACGCCATTTCGTGCTGCAATACCATAAACAGCAACATCTCCTGTTAAAGCAAAACTTGCACCTATTTTAATAACATCACTTTCCTTAGTACTCGCACACCCACTTAGGCTACTCATGATCAATAAACCAATCATGATAATGGAAAACATAGAAAATCCTTTTTTAGTAGTTTTCATTTCAATACCTCCCCAATTATAAAATTTTGTCTATAGCAAGAAAAAGTAAATACTTATTTCTTTTAACTATATATATGAGATTATATAGTTAAAATCCTTCAATTTCAAGAATAATTTTTTATTTTCGCAAGTATTCATGCTTTAAGTTTATTTTTATTTATAAATGATATGAAATGCAAGTTGTTAGAATCTTGATTTTTCAGTTTTTTTCCTCTATACTATAAAGAAAAAACAAGGTCATTTCTATCTCTTTGCATTTACTTCAAAACCCACATCTACACACTTAGGCAATAACTAAGCAAGATGTATTAAGACTAGATAATGATAGATAGGTGATAATAATGAAAATAATAGAAGAAATTTTGGATCTTTCTTTTGATATCGGAAAAATTTTTGATAACTATGTTAATGAAAACATTATCTTTTTTGATATTGAAACGACAGGTTTATCCCCTGATAGGGGTGAAGTATATCTGATTGGCTGCCTAGTTTTTCAGCAAAATCAATGGCGATTGATTCAGTTTTTAAGTGAATCCCCTTCTGATGAAAAAAAGATACTAGTAGCTTTTCAGAACTTATGCAACTTTCATGACACTTACATTCATTTTAATGGACGTTCTTTTGATATTCCATACCTAAATAAAAAATTTTCCCATTACCATTTAAAAGGTTTTTCTTCTCTTAGTACAGAAATTGACCTTTTTAGAAAAATCAAATCCTATCATGCTTTATTACAATTAGAAACATATAGTCTTTCTTCTTTAATGGAGTTTGTAGGAAGAAAGCGAAAGGATTTTTTTACAGGAAGAGAATTAATTGGCCAATATCTTCAATATCGATCCCAGAAATCATCTTGCCTTGAAAAAAACATTCTTTTGCACAATAAAGAAGATGTTCTAGGACTATTAGATGTATTTATCATAGAGCAACAAATTCAAGCATTAAAATCTGCTTATAAAGTGAACAGTTGGTATATAGAATCTAATAGTATTGAAGAAAAGAAATTGCATGGCTCAATTCAATTCAATCAGCCCTCTTATCTAGACTTTGTTTTAAATCTACCATGGGGTAAAATTATATTTTATTCAAAAGATACGAAGGCGGATCTATGCATTCAGCTTTTTCACGGAACAGCCTATCATTTTTTTGACAATTATAAAGAGTATTATTATATAGCTGATCAAGATGAAGCCATTCATAAGTCTGTAGGAAAATTTCTCCCTCCTATAAAAAGAAAACAGGCAACAGCTTCTAATTGCTATATAAAAAAAGAAGGGCTATTTATTCCTATATGGATGGCAGTAGATAATCTCCCTCTCTTTTTTTTAAGTATTAGAAAGGAACAAGGATACCTTCCTATAAATTTCTCTAATCAAAAAGAGCTGCTTTCTATATGGCTAGAACAATGGCTACAAACTATTTTCCTATTATAATTTATTAAGTAATGTCATTGGTAGTCTTTTGATAGAAAAAAGTTTTTTTAGAGGAAAATCCATAGCGATGAGCTAGAATAATTTGCTCAGTGCTACCCACAAACAGAATTCCCCCCTCCTTTAAGGAGTGATTAAATTTTTTATAAATTTCAGATTTTGCTTCTTCGGTAAAGTAAATTAAAACATTGCGGCAGATAATGAGATCACATTGTGTTGGATATATATCTTTTAATAGGTCATGAGATTTAAACTCTACACAATTTTTAATTTCATCTTTTACTCTGTATGAATCGCCTAGTCTTTCAAAGTATTTTTCTTTAAATTCTTTTGGAACTGATGCAATACTTTTTTCATTATATACACCAATTTGGGCTCTAGCTAGAATTTTTTCATCAATATCTGTTGCTAATACTTTAATCTGAGATAAAGGAAAAAATTTCGATAATAGCATGACTAGAGAATAAGGTTCATCCCCTGTAGAACATGCTGCGCTCCAAATCTTTAGATTTTGTGATCTAGAAGCCAAGGATGGCAAAATATCTTTTTCTAAAACCTCCCATTGAGAAGGATTTCTAAAGAATTCTGAAACATTGATCGTTAAATAATTAATAAATTCTTTGTATAATTTTGAATCTATTTTTAATCCTTCTACATAAGTTTGATAACTATCATATTGATTTTTTTTAATTAAAGAATCGATTCGACGTTTCATTTGTCGTTCTTTATAGCTATGTAAATCAATGCCTGTTAATTTTAAAATAGCATCTTTAAAACCTTCATAATCTTGAATCATAAATTGGTTCCCCCTTGGTTAATAGATAAATTTGTATTATTTATTCAGATATTTACAAAATGATTGGTTCGTATAGAATATACATGTAATTACATGTATATTCTAACAGTTTTCATTACAATGTCAATCTTAACCAAGAGGTTGGGTTTTACACATAGCGTTTTTTTAGCTCAAGAAATATATCTTCCCAGCTGACATTTTGGTTGACCATAAGAACTGTTAAGTGATAAAGTAGGTCTGCTACTTCATAAGTGATTTCTTCAGGATTTTGATTCTTTGCCCCAATAATCACTTCTGCTGTCTCTTCACCTACTTTTTTTAGGATTTTATCTAGTCCCTTCTCTAAAAGATAATTAGTATAAGACCCTTCTTTGGGATTGTTTTTTCTGTCTACAACAACATTATAAACATCTTTTAGAATTTGGGATGCATAGGTTTCTACAGGATCAAAAACTAAGTCTTGTTTTTCAACAAGCCCTTTTTTTTTCTCTAAATCTTGATAAAAACAGGATTTATGTCCCGTATGGCAAGCACCACCAATTTGTTCCACTTGAATTAAAAGAGTATCATGATCACAATCAAGGGATATTTTTTTCACTTTCTGATAATGTCCTGAGGCTTCACCCTTTAGCCATAGCTGTTTTCGACTTCGACTATAATAGTGAACTTTCATTGTTTCCAATGTTTTTTGCAGTGCTTCTTCATTCATGTAAGCTAACATAAGGACTTCTCTGGTTAGGTTATCCTGGGTAATTACTGGGATAAGACCGTTATTATCAAATTTAATAGAAGCAATAACTTCCATAGGAATCATCCTTTCTTTTCATTATCCTAAAATACAGGGACCTTTTTTTCATATAAAAATTTTTTTAGTGCTTGAATATCTATTTCTTTAAAATGAAATAAGGATGCTGCTAAAGCTGCATCAGCATGACCCTTTTCAAAGGCATCATAAAAATCTTTCATTGTTCCTGCTCCACCAGATGCAATGATAGGTATAGTCACTTTTTCCTTAACACACTTTAGTAAAGAAATATCGTATCCTGATTTTGTACCGTCTCGATCCATACTTGTAAGCAATATTTCTCCGGCGCCTCTTTTTTCTACCTCTTGAACCCACTTTAATACATCTATATTTGTGTTCATTCTTCCCCCGTTAATATATACATCCCATCCGGAATAATTTTCTCGTTTCTTCACATCAACAGCTACAACAACTCTTCGACTTTCAAAATTCAGAACAAGTTCATTAATTAGCTCTGGAGTCTGTACAGCTGCCGAATTTAAAGATATTTTTTGAGCACCCGCACTCAGAATTTCACGAACATCTTCTATTGTTCTAATGCCTCCTCCCACAGTAAGGGGAATATTTGTTTGTTCTGCGATTTTGCGTACTACATCAATCATTATATTTCTTTTCTCATATGTGGCATTGATATCTAATAAAACCAATTCATCTGCACCAACTTGACTGTAGTATTCTGCAATTTCAACAGGATCTCCTGCATCTCTTAATCCTGTAAAATGAACACCTTTCACGACTCTCCCTTGATAAAGATCTAAACATGGAATAATTCTTTTGTGCTTCATTTTATCACCTCGTTTCAAATTGCTGAATAACTGTAGAAAGATCCAAGAACCCTTGATATAGAGCTTTACCTATGATGGCTCCTTCTACCTGAATTTGTTGTAGTGCTTTTAAATCTCCTATATTAGTGACACCACCAGAAGCAATGATATTCATATTTGTTTGTTCTATAAGATTTTTAGTAGCCTCTACATTAGGACCCGATAACATACCGTCTTTTGAAATATCTGTATATATAATTGTTTCTACCCCTATTTCCTTCATTTGAAGACATGTTTCTACGGCAGAGAAGGGGCTTACTTTTTCCCAACCTTCAATAGCTACTTTTCCATCTTTTGCATCAATTCCTACTACAATATGATCTTTACCAAACCTCCTGATGGCTTCTTTTACAAAAGAAGGGTCTTGAATGGCTACAGTTCCCAGAATGACTCTTTGAATTCCTAACGAAAGTTTTTGCTCAATAGAAGCCATAGTTCGTATCCCTCCTCCTAATTGGATAGGAATTGAGATTTTTTGTGCTATTTTTTTAATCACTTCCAAGTTTACTGTATTTCCTACCAAAGCACCATCTAGGTCGACCAAGTGTAAATAGGTGGCACCACACTCTGCCCATTTTAACGCAGTTTGTAGTGGATCCTCATCATAAATTGTAATTTCATTAAACTTCCCTTGTTTAAGTCTAACGCAATTTCCATTTTTAATATCAATGGCAGGATAAATTCTCATCTGTCATTCTCCTCACATTTTATTTTTACAAATAAACAACTTTTAAATTTAAAGTTCTAGCATTCCTTTTGTAGATAAAACACCTTGAACTCTCGGATCAATCTGTATAGCTTCGTCTAACGCTTTTCCTGCTGCTTTAAAAAGTGCTTCAGCAATATGATGATTATTTTTACCAGCTAACACTTTCAAGTGTAGATTGATTCCTCCATGAAGGCAAAGCGCTCGAAAGAATTCTTCAACCATTTCTGTTTCCATAGTCCCTAAATTAGGAACTGTAAATGATGCATCTACTACAGAATAAGGGCGCCCTGATAGATCTACAGCTGCTAAGACTAAAGTTTCTTCCATGGGCAAGATACAGGACCCATATCGTTTAATTCCTTTTTTATCCCCTAAAGCCTTAGTAAAAGCTTGCCCTAGTACAATTCCTACATCTTCTATTGTATGATGAGCATCTACTACGATATCGCCTACTGCTTGGATAGTTAAATCCATAAATCCATGTTTACTAAATAATGTTAGCATATGATCAAAGAAGCCAACTCCAGTTTCTATATCGCTTTTTCCCATTCCATCAATAAGTAAGGTTAATTGGATATCCGTTTCTTGTGTTTTTCTTATAATGCTTGCTTCTCTCATTGTTCTTCTCCCCTCTTTTGTTTTTTAATTCTTTAATCAGTATCTTTATGATCAAGATAGTACATTTTCTTTTAGAACTTGAAATATTTTTTGATTTTCTTCTCGAGTGCCAATAGTAACTCTAAAGCAACTTAAAAGTCCAGGATGATTAGAAAAATCTCTAACTAGAATATTTTTTTGCTGAAAAATTTTACTTATACTCTTATTTTTGATTTCAATTAATAAAAAATTAGCTTTAGAGGGGTATACCTTATAACCTATATCTATCAACTGCGAGGCTAGCCAATCTTTTTCCTTCTGTAATGCTTTTATGCGTTCCTCATAAAGAGGGATTTGTTCTAATGCCATAAGAACAATTTTTTCAGATAAGGTGTTTAAATTGTAAGGGGGTTTTGTAATTGATATGGCATCAATCATTTCTTTGGATCCTATTCCATATCCAACACGGAGTCCTGCCAGACCAAAAGCTTTAGAAAATGTACGAATAACAAATATATGAGGGTATTTATGAATAAAGTCAATCATACTATCATCCATAAATTCACCATAAGCTTCATCTATAAGTACAGGACAAGTTACTTTAGAGACAATTTCCTCAATGCCACCAATAGAAAGTTGGTTACCTGTAGGATTGTTAGGCGTACATAAAACAATAATTTTAGGTTTATATTTAGCATAAGCCTCTAATATTTTTGAAGTAGAATAGTGATAATTTTCTTCTAAAGGCACCTCGATCGGAATGCCATGATTCATACGTGCACTTAAACTATACATAGTAAAAGACGGACTAGGTAAAAGTATTTGATCATTAGGCTCTAAAAAGACTTTCATCATGCAATCAATAAGCTGATCAGAACCTACTCCACAGATTACATTATCCTCTTCTACATTCCAAAGCTTACCTATGGCCCTTCGTAAATCATTACTATCTGTATCTGGATATCGATTTAGATTTTCTTCTTTTTCAATCCATTCAATGAGCTGGTGTTTAACTTTTACCGGTAAAGAAAAGGGACTTTCATTCGCATCTAATTTTATTTCATAAGGAACAGCTGGTGAATGATATGGTTTTAAATTTTGAAGATCTTTCCTTATATAAGAGTTAATCATTTTGAAACCTCACTTTCACTGCATTGGCATGAGCTGTTAACGCTTCTGCTTCTGCAAAATATTCAATGTCTTTATGCAGTGCTTTTAAGGCATCTTTATTGAAGGCAATAACACTTGATTTTTTAACAAAATCGTCAACGGATAAGGGAGAAAAAAACTTTGCTGTACCGTTGGTGGGAAGAACATGATTAGGACCTGCCATATAATCACCTAAAGGTTCCGGTGAATATTCCCCTAAAAAGATAGCACCTGCATTTTTAATAAAAGGTAATAATTCAAAAGGTTCTTTTGTTATTATTTCTAAATGTTCAGGTGCAATTTGGTTACTAATATTTATTGCTTCTTTTATGTCTTTAACAATAATGATGGCACCAAACTTTTCAAGAGAACGTTGAATAATTTCTTCTCTAGAAAGGACCTGGCTTTGTTTGTTTATTTCTTGCTGGACTTGTTTAGCTAGTTCAGTACTATTTGTAACTAGAATAGCAGAAGCTAATTCATCATGCTCAGCTTGAGATAATAAATCGGCAGCTACATAAGTAGGATTTGCGCTTTGATCTGCTATAATTAAAATTTCGCTAGGTCCAGCGATAGAGTCAATACTTACATACCCATAAACCGCTCGCTTGGCTAAAGCTACGAAAATGTTTCCTGGACCTACAATTTTATCCACTTTAGGGATACTTTCTGTACCAAAAGCGAGAGCAGCTATGGCCTGAGCGCCACCTACTTTATAAATTTCTGTAACACCTGCTTCATGAGCTGCTACAAGAGTTGCTGCTGGTAGTTCTTTTCCACCTTGGACTGGAGTAACCATAATGATACGCTCTACCCCAGCTACTTTGGCAGGAATTACATTCATCAATACGGAAGATGGATAGGCAGCCTTTCCACCCGGTACATATACACCTGCACTCTCTACTGCAGTTATTTTCTGCCCTAAAATTGACCCTAAAGGATCAGTATCAAACCAGCTATTTTGTTTTTGTTTGTTATGGTAGGCTTCTATTCTTTGAATCGATCGTCGGATAATAGTTATATATTCCTCGCTCATAGTTTCATAGGCCTGCTGAATTTCTTCATTAGTTACTTTGACAGTAGAAGGTGTTAGACGAATTCCATCAAAACGTTCTGTATACTCAAAAACTGCTTGATCCTTTTTTTTACGGACTTCTTTAATAATGGATTGTACTACTTCTTGCTCTTGGTGAAGGTCAAGTTGGGTACGTTCAAAAAAATTTTTAAAAAATATATCAGCTTCTTGATTTTGAGAATTAATAATAGGTATCATTAAATCCCTCCCCCTTTAATAACTGCTCTCTAATTTGATCGATTAAATATTTAATTCGTTCGTGTTCTATCTTCATGCTAACACGATTGATCACCATTCTTGCGGAAATAGGCGTAATATCTTCCAAAACAACTAATCCGTTTTCTTTTAATGTTTTTCCTGTTTCTACAATGTCTACAATAACTTCTGAAAGACCTACAATAGGGGCAAGTTCTACAGATCCATTTAATTTCACAATCTCTACTGTTTGATGTTTTTTATTATAGAAATAATCCATTGCAATATTAGGATATTTTGTAGCTACACGCAAAGGAACTCCTTGATCAAGTTTTTTTTTCATTTCAGGCGGTCCAGCCACAGCCATTTTACATGCACCAAAACCCACATTTAGTACTTCATAAAGGTTTCGTTTTTCTTCCAATAATGTATCTTTACCTACAACGCCTATATCAGCTACTCCATACTCTACATAGGTAGGAACATCACTAGCTTTCGCTAAAAAGAACTTAAGTTTTTGTTCTTCATTGACAAAAACTAATTTTCTAGACTTTTCCTTCATTTCTTCACAAGTAAATCCTGCGGATTCTAATAATTCCATTGTTTGTTTAGCTAAGCGTCCTTTAGCTAAAGCAAATGTTAAATATCTCATTGCACCCTCACCTCCTAATCTATATTCAATAGTGCTGAGACTGTTGTATATGTTACTTCCTCAGTCAATATATTGATCAATGTAATATTTTCATTATCCTTAAAATATAAAATGCCGTTAATATTTTTTTGCTTGGCATAAGCCTTGTTTTTTTCTAAGTCTTCTCCTAATAGACTATTTTCAATATACATACCTTGACTCCTAAGAACTTGACTTACGGCAAAAGCTTGTTTGCGGCCTGTTGGTGAATACATAAGTAATGTATCTACTGCATCAATAGGGATCTTAATATTCTGTTGTTCTAGAACAGCCAATACTTGATTGGTTATTAAAGCAAAGCCCACTGCAGGCTGGGAGTTGCCATATTCTTTGAGCAATCCATTGTATCGTCCACCATGCAGAATTGGAGCACCACTGCCATAAGTATAGCCTCGAAAGATAATACCAGTATAATAATGAAGTCGATTAACCATGCCTAAATCAAAAAATACATACTGTTCAACACCATAGTCACAAAGTACTTTATACAATTCATTAAGATCAGCTAGGGCTTTAAGAGCTTTTGGGCTTTTTGTCATTGTCTTGGCTTTATCTAAAATATTAAGCTCTCCAAAAAATTGAGGCAGTTCTAAAAACAATTGTTTTAAAGGTAAGGGTAAAGGATGCTGAGTGATAATATCTTCTACCCCAATATAGTCTTTACGATTAATAAAATTCCTTATTTCTTCCCCAGTCTCTTCATCAAAGCCTGCTTCTTCTAAAATCCCTTTAAAAAACTCAACGTTGCCTATATCCAGCTGGAACTCCTTAAATCCACAGGCAAGCAAGCTTTGGATGGCTAATGCGATAGCCTCTGCATCTGTTTCTGTAGAATCGATCCCAATAATTTCTATGCCTGCTTGCGTAAACTCCCTCATTTTACCTTGAAAATTTTCATTATAACGAAAAACATTTTCTAAATAAGAAAGCCTTAATGGCTTTTCTTCAGATCGATAAGTTGTAGCTGCCATCCTTGCAATTGGAGGTGTCATATCAGGTCGCAAAACTAGAATATTTCCTTCTCTATCAAAAAATTTATACATTTGTTTAGGCTCAATATTTCCCTTATCATTTGAAAAAACTTCATAGTATTCAAAAGTAGGCGTATGAACTTGCCAAAAACCATATTGATGAAATAGAGATCTTATCTTTTGTTCTAAGTTAACTTTTTGATCATATTCTGTATAGAGAATATCACGGACCCCGTCCGGGGTATGAAGCTGATTTTCTTTCATTTTAACCACCCTCACTCTTTTGATTTACCATGCTAAAGTAATGAAATAATAAATGTTATTATAATGCTATTCTTTATATTTGTCAAATCTTTTTTATTTTTTAACTAATAAAATTTTTTGGCTTGCAAGGGATCAAGTTTTTTAAATAATTGGTTGATTGTAATTTTTTAACTTTATAGAGATAATATATAATAAAACCTAGTAAAAGAGAGAGTAGCCATCACATTTCTCTTACTAGGTTTTATTAAGTAATCTTATAATACTTTTTGTAAAATAGCTTGGTACGCAGTAGGGATTGTCAATTTTTCCATAATAGAAACCGTAGCCCATTGCATTGTGGGCATCATTGAATCAAAAGATGATAAGGTGCATTTATATACTTTCATTTTCCAATGTCGATGAGTGAAAGTATGTTCTGTTTTTAAAAGCAAGCTTTCTGGTTGAATAACAAGACCATATTTTTTTTGAAATTTTTCTACAAATTCTTTTTTATTTTCTGCTTGTACCCCAGGAAATTCCCAAAGCCCTCCCAGTAATCCTCCTTCTTTCCGCTGATTCATTAACACACTATCTCCCTTATAGATCACTGCTATATACCGATTTTCTATTTTAGGTTTTGCTTTTTTGGCCTTTATAGGTAGGTTTTGTTCCTCCCCTTGAATAAAAGCCTTGCAATTTTCCTGCATTGGGCATTGTGAGCATCTAGGAGAGGTTGGTATACAAATAAGCGCTCCTAGTTCCATTATTGCTTGAGTAAAGTCTGAGGCTGCTCCTTCAGGAATATAATACCTTACAATGTCTTCAATTTCTCTTTTTGTACTTTGTAATGTGATATCTTTTTCGACTAAAAAAAGGCGTGATATTACTCGTAGCACATTACCATCAACGGCTGGGTAAGCCTGATTATAAGCTATACTTAGGATAGCTCCTGCAGTATATGGACCAATTCCAGGTAGAGATATCACCTCTTCATATGTTTTTGGGAAAACCCCTTTATATTGCTCTACAATAAGGACAGCCGTTTTGTGAATATTACGCGCTCTTGAGTAATAACCCAATCCTTCCCATAATTTTAAAATGTCTTCTAGAGGAGATTTTGCTACATCATAAATGGTAGGAAATCGATGCATAAATCTTTCGTAATAAGCGATAACTGTTTCTACTCGTGTTTGTTGTAACATAATCTCAGAAATCCAAATACCATAAGGGTCTTTTCTTTGTCGCCAAGGTAGATCACGCTGATCTCGCTGATACCAACGGATAAGATCCATGACCCACCGTTGATGGTCATCATTATACATTTTGTCTAACTCCTGTCTGTAATTAAATAAATACGATTTTGCTTTGAATCTACTTTTAAATGATATTTTATTGCTTGTGCTATACTATCTAGGGAGTATAATGGATACTCCCTAGATAGCAGAGGTTCTAGCTGAAAAGTAGAAAATTTCTTCTTAATATAAGGGTTTATAAAAAATTGCTCTGTAACATAAAAAGATCCATCCTTTTCATAAATGAAATCATTTACTCGAATCCATTCTTCTTGAAGAAAACCTTTATATTGAACTTCTAGCTCATTTAAAAAATAAGGTGGAAGTATAAGGTTTTGATAATTGTGAAGAAGTTCATCTTGTTCTGTAACACAAAAGTTTTCTTGGCCAAGGTCAAAGGATTGAATTTCAATATTATTAAAATCCATATAATGTACAGCTTTCACTTTTGGATACCTTGTTTTTAAAGAAGTATAAATATCTTTTAATAATCCATTGGCTTGTTCAATATAATATCTATGGTCTACAGTAGAATAGTGAGAAATTCCTAATTGTGAAATCATTAAAGGCTTTCGATGCTGATACATTAGGTAAAATTCATCTAGGGTAGCTAAAACATCTAGTTTTTTTTCTTGATTTGAATCAGCTTCTATATATAGGTTTAAGCCAATCCAATCTATATATTCATCTCCTGGATCGTATAGATGGCTTTCATAGATATAGTCAGATGATAAACTCCAAATCATACTAATATTGGGGGCCTTTTTTTTAAAAATAGTATATGCTTTTCTAAAAAAATCTTGATATTCAATATGATTACCAAAATAATGTGAAAAATCAGGATAGAATTGAACAAAGATGGGGACAAAAAACTCACCTAACTCCTCAGCTGTTCCTTCTAATAACTGTTCTTGATAAGGGAAAGCCTTAGATGGAGGATGAATAATCAGATGAGGCGTTTTCATCTGGGATGCACATTCTAAAATCCAATCTAAGGGAAATGGATCGCCAAGCCTTAAATGCCGAATATAAATACCATGAGATTTTTGTGTTCTATTTTCGAAACTTTTGATATCAAATTGAAGATTTTTATTTGATAAAATATAAGCCCCTAAATATGCTCCTTTTCTTGGCTCATACAAACTAAGAGAATAATCCTTTTGTTCTATCCATAACTCATAAGATGTAAGCGATATCTCTTGTTCTAGAGGAATAACCTCCTCTTCTTTAGTAATGATAGAAACACTAGGGTTAGATTGTGATAAAGAATAAGCAATGGCAATAGATAGGATTAATATTGTATAGGTAATAAACCACTGTTTTTTTTTCATATATGTACACTCCTTTCATCTAGGATTGTCCACATTTACAGTGTTTTTTATACTATCTATAAAATATATTCTTATTCAGCAGCAGAAACTAAATAAGTGTTTAGTGTTTCTAAATAATGAATATAAGCCCCTCCCCTATTTTCAATTCGATACTCTTGAGGAAAGGCAGCATATGGAATAGACTTTCTTCCACCTTTTTGAGCTTCATTCCACCAATGTTGTAAGATGTGAAAGGGAAGGAAAAAATATTCATCATAGGATGAAAAATAAACCAATAAAAACGCAACACCTTTATGTTGCTCGTACTGAGACATAAATTCCATTTGATGTGCATGTACATTTTGAAGGGGGAGATGTTTTTGAGCTGTTTCCTTTGCATCAAAACAAATAGGAATTCCTTGAACAACTCCTATATAGTCTACTGTACTTTTTTGTTCGAAATACGCTAGGGTTATCGTACGATTTTCCTCATTTATTTTTACTGGTTTAATAGATGTTGGAATTTTTTGAACGATGGCTAATCCTCTAGATATATAGAGATCATTAGTAAGGTTAATCAATTCTTCTAGAGTGCTACCGCGTAGACCCCGGCTGTTCCAATAGCCCATTGTCATTACCTCCTATGTTTTAGCCTAATAGCATATTTAATCTTCAATTTTTTGTAGTGTCCAGCGTGCTGTTTTTTGTAGTGTTACATTGGGGTGTTGTAAAAAAGATTGTACCAAAGGGACTAAATGAGAATTAGGGTTATTAGCTAACGCAATTAGGGCATTTCTCTGCAAAATAGGTTTCCCTCTCCAGGCAGATGCAGTTGATCCATATATTTCATTAAAAGTTTTATTACTCATTGTCAGTATTTGTTCTAAGTCTGGATAAGCAGAAGTCTCTAGGGGATAAAAATAACTTTTGTCTTGAAAAGGAATTTGTTGATTATAGGGACAAATACTTTGGCAAAGATCACATCCGTATAGCTGTCTTCCCATTTTCCCTCTTAGGATAGGACTGATTTCTTCTTTGGTCTGTGTTAAATAAGAAATACACTTTTTTGCATTCATTTCATAGTCTTTGCAAAGAGCATTAGTCGGACAAACTTTTTGACAAAGATCACAGGTTTCACAATAAGATTCATAACAAGGATAATCTGGTTCAATCTCTATATCTGTAATTAGATATCCAATAAAAAACCATGACCCAAGAATAGGTGAAATAACAGAGCAGTTTTTCCCCTGCCAACCTAACCCAGCACGCTTAGCTACCTCACGATCTATTAAAGGGCCTGTATCCACAAATGCTTTGTAATCTCCACCTAGGTTTTTTTGTAAATAATCACTTAATTGGTTTAACTTGTTTTTTAAAACAGCATGGTAATCTAGTCCCCAAGCTGCCTTAGAAAGTTTACCATAGGGTCGATCAGGTACTTCTTCATGCCAATTTACATGGTACCCTTCGCCTACAGCAATAATTGTTTTGGCATTTGGGAAGGTATAACAAGGGTCAATTCTTTTTTTAATATCCTTTTCTTCAAAGCCGCTTAAATAACCTTTTTTTTGTCTATTTAGTAAGGTTTCTTCAATATAAGAAAAAGGTGCTGCAGAAGTAAATCCAATAATATCAATTTTAAACTCTTTACTTTTTTGAATACATAGTTCTTTTATATTCATTTTGTATCACCTTTTGTTATTATACAGGATTTCACTGACTTTATCTATTAAATTTATTGATTTTATATGGAAAAAAGATTATACTAAAGATAGGTGATGTAAAATGATGGATATTATAAAAAGCAAATTAAATCAATATCAAGAATGGATAAAAGAAGAGATCAACTACTTCTCTTTATCTACTCAAGAACAAGCTTTATTTTTAGAAAACAAAAAAAGATATCGCCGAGCTAGAGATAAATATGTACAATTGAATAATTGGCCTAAAGCTATTGAAATTAGCAAGCTGTTGGAGGATTATGAAAATATATTTAATTATCAAGTAAAGAATGAAGAATGGGAACAAGCCCTACATACAGTAGAATTATATGAATTATATCATCTTGGAGCACCTTTATGTGTAGAACGAGGCTTACTTAACAAAGCAGCTCATATGTATTCCTTTTTCGATAGGATAAAAGCTGCATCCCTTTATAAGCAACTTGGATTATGGGATAAAGCTGCGGAATCTTATTTACTTACTGAGCAATATTTTCGGGCTTTGGATTGCTTAGATAATTTAAAAGATATAGAAAAAAAGATACAGGGATATAAAAATATTGAAATGAAAACTGATGAGCTTTTTGCAAAAAAACAATATGAAAAAGCTTTGAAGCTATATATTCGAATGGAGTTATGGGAAAAAGCCTTACAAATATCTCAGATTTTAAATTATACAGATATTTCAAGCCAAATCTATGAACAGTTGGCTCAGTTGGCTCTAAATGCAGGTGAATTATTAAAAGCAGCAAGCTTTTTAGAGCAGATTCATGTTCCCGAGGCTATACATCTATATTTAGAAATAGGATATATTGAAGATGCAGCTAGGTTACTTATCAATATGAATAAAAAAGAAGAAGCCCTGCAGCTCTTTTTAGAATATAAATATATTGATAAAGCAGAAAAATTAGCAGAGAAAGAAGATTTATATGATATATTACTTTCTTATTATAAACAATCAACTAATATAGAAAAAATATATGAAATTTATGAGAAGCTGGAAAAGTTTGAGGAGGCAGCCCTTTATTTTATAGAGCAAAAAAGAAATGATTTAGCTCTACCTTGCACAAAAAAAATTGTAGATAAATCAAAGGCTGTATTATTACTTGAACAAATGGAAGAATGGGAAATGGCTGCACATTATTATTTAGCTTTAAATAGGCCAGATCTATGCGAAATTTGTTTGCATAAATCTGGATTTAATCCGCAGCAAATCAAAGAATTTATTAAGATAAAAAACTATCCCGATTCTTTTTCTTTGTAAGGGAAAGAATCAGGATTATTTATTTAGGAATGATTTTTGTGAAAATATTTGGTGGCGGGGAAGTAAATTCCTGTTCATTTAAATATTCTAAATGGTTCTTTATATTAGAAAACCTTATTTTGTATCCATGAAGTAATTGGCTAGATAATTTATATTTTTGAAAAAGGATTTGATTCCATGTAGGTTCTCCATATTTAGGATCTCCTGCAATGGGATGTTGAATCGATGATAAATGAAGTCGAATTTGGTGTGTACGCCCTGTAGCCAATTGTACTTCTACTAGTGTACTTTCTCCATTAGATTGTATTGGCCAATAATAAGTTTCAATAATTTTACTATTTTTAGTTGGAACTGTGTCAATTTGTCCCTTATTTTCTTTATGGTCTTTTGAATAATAGTCAACTAGTCTTCCTTCTTTTTTTAAATTTCCTTTTACAATAGTTAGGTAATAGCGTTGAATAGATTGTTTTTGTATGCAATCATTGATCTCCTGTAAAGTAGGCAGATTTTTACCAACAATAATCAATCCACTGGTGTTTCTATCTAGCCTATTACAAAGACCAGGTGTAAACCCCTGCTCCTGTTCGGGTAAAAACTCTGATTGTTCGTATAAATAATATAAAACCTGATGTAATAAAGTATTTTTTTGATTTGGTTTGTTTGGGTGTGTAAGTAATCCGGCTGGTTTATTACAAATCAATATGTTTTGATCCTCATATACAATATCAAAGGTTCGTTGTACTTGGACAACTTTTGCCAATGATTTTTGAAATTGGGCGATGGTGTCATTACTTAAATATAGCTGTATTTGATCTCCTACCCTCAAAAGTTCATTTCCTGTTGCCTTTTTATTATTGTATTTAATTCTTTTTTTTCTTAGCATTTTGTAAATAAAACTTTTCGGTGCTTGATCCATATATTTCATTAAAAACTTATCAATTCTTTGATTAGCATCATTAAATTGTATGGTTAATTCTTTCATTGATTCACCTTTCTATAACGAATGGAACTGGATGATTTTAATATACTCTTTTTGCTGAGATAAGTCCATTGTTTTATTCTCTTGAAGTGTGGAGATAAGAGCTCTAATGTTTTTATCACCATAAACGAAGTTTATCTTATTGTCTAAACCTTTTCTTTCAAAAATATAAATGATTGCGTTTTCACTTTTTCTAGAGTTTGAAGGTTTATTTTGACTAAGGCAGTGAATGCTAGAATCCCCTATCAAAATACCATCAAAAAATATATTATTTTTGCCATTAGTTAAGAGGGCACTATTCCATAAGACATAAGGAAGAGGAGTTTTCTCAAATTGCGACAACCATTTTTTACTAGGGTCTTTATAGGGTAGATAAACAATGAGACGAACACCCAATTGAGCGACACCCAAAATTAAAAAAATAGCGATGATTGTAAATATGTTTTTAGGTGTTTTAGTTAGCCATATTCCAAAGCCATAAGTAGTTAGCATACTTCCTAAAACTAACAATGTGTAAAAGCTATATTTCTTTTTTTGATGTTTTAGATATTCAGAATCACGTAAAATTTTTTCCATTTTAAAACTCCTTACTCATAAATCATCTTAATAGTCATCCCGCCATCTACAATAAGATTTGTTCCTGTCATAAAACTAGCTTGCTCAGAGGTCAAGAAAAGACATGCATGAGCAATATCTTCCGGAACACCTACTCGCCCTACCAAATGTTGTGCATGATCCCGCTCAGATGTATGGATAAACTTTCTATCTTTTTGTTTTTTCCACTGAGATACATCTATCCACCCTGGGCTAATGGCATTGACCCTGATATTAGGTCCTAGGCTAGCAGCTAGTGAGTGAGTTAAGGATAATAACCCCCCTTTAGAAGCTGAATAAGGTTCTGTATGAGGTTCCGACATCAAAGCACGTGTAGATACAATATTAATAATACTTCCTCCTTCATTAGACATAAAGGGAAGTACATTTTTTGTCACAAGGTAGGGGCCAGTTAAATTAACAGCTAATACGTGATTCCACTCTTCTATGCTACGATTACATAGAGTTCCTCCTGAAGAAATTGCAGCATTATTAACAAGAATATCAATACGTTCAAAACGTTTTGATATAAGATTCATCATGTTTTCAATACTACTAACTTCACTTACATCAGCAGGTATAAAAAAACAATAGTGGTTTTGATTCAAGATATACTCTTCTGTTTCTTTTCCTGCTTCTTCATCAATATCTGTAATAATAACATAGGCCCCTTTTTTTGCATAGGCCCTAGCAATGCAAGCACCTATTCCCTGACCTCCTCCTGTAATTAACACAACTTTATTTTTAAAATCCATATGGTCTCCTCCGTTTCTATCATCATTCTAAGTGTAGCAAAGAATAGAGAGAAAGAAAAGGGGAACCGAAAAAATTTTTGAGTTATCTTGTTTTTTGAAGAGCTTGCTCTATATCTTCAATTAAATCCTCTATATCTTCGATACCTACTGAGAGACGAATCATATCAGGAGTTACACCTGCTAGCCGTTGCTCTTGCTCTGAAAGTTGTGCATGAGTTGTTGTCGCAGGATGAATAACTAAAGACTTTGCATCTGCAACATTTGCCAATAATGAGAAAATTTCTAGATTTTCAATAAATCTTTTACCTGCCTCTATCCCACCTTTAATACCAAATGTAAAAATAGATCCTGATCCTTTTGGAGTGTATTTTTGCGATAAAATATGATATTTGTTAGTAGGTAAGCTTGGATAACTAACCCATGATACTAAAGGGTGATTATCTAGATATTTAGCAATTTTTTGAGCATTGGATACATGTCTCTCTACTCGCAAAGACAATGTTTCTAATCCTTGTAACAATAAGAATGAATTAAAAGGGCTAATGCAGGCACCTGTATCCCTTAGTAATTGAACCCTAGCTTTTAAAATAAAAGCTGCAGGACCAAATGTTTCTACATAGCGAATTCCGTTATAGCTAGGATCTGGTTCTGTAAGATCTGGAAATCGACCACTGGCTGCCCAATCAAATTGTCCTCCATCTATAATAACACCTCCTATGGAAGTGCCATGGCCACCAATAAATTTAGTAGCAGAATGTACGACAATATCAGCCCCATATTCAATAGGGCGAGTCAAGTAAGGAGTGGCAAAAGTATTATCTACAATTAGAGGAATACCATGCTCATGTGCAATGTTTGCTATGGCTTCTATATCCATAATATTTGTTCTTGGATTACCAATGGTTTCAATAAAAATAGCTTTTGTTTTTTCATTGATTTTTTCCCTAAAATTTTCGGGTTCATCTGGATCTACAAATATAGTCTGGATACCTAATTTAGGTAAGGTCAGTGCAAATAAATTGTAAGTCCCACCATATAAAGTACTGGCAGATATAATTTCATCTCCTGCCCCTGCAATATTAAGAATAGAATAGGTAATAGCTGCTGAACCTGATGCAGTAGCTAAGGCTGCGACACCACCTTCGAGAGCTGTAATTCGTTTTTCAAATACGTCAGTTGTTGGATTCATAATACGTGTATAAATATTACCCCCTTCTTTCAAACCAAACAAATTTCCTGCATGCTCTGGGCTATCAAAAACATAGGAAGTAGTTTGGTAAATAGGAACCGCTCTGGATCCTGTAATAGGATCTACTTCTTGACCTGCATGAACTTGTAATGTATCAAATCTGAAGTTTTTGTTCATTATTCTTTCTCCTTTTTAGTAATATAAAAACTCTCCTAGATAAAAGGAGAGTTTTTGATTCTCCTCTTATCTGTCAGAAATAAATTCTGTTGGAATTAGCACCTTTCATGTTCTACATGAGGTTGCCGGGTTTCATTGGGCCAGTCCCTCCACCACTCTCGATAAGAGTTTTATATTTTTTATTTTGTCTAAATTATCACATAATAGGATTTTTGTCAATAGTAAATTTCTTATGCTTTTATTTTAGGGATGTCACCAAGGGAATTTTTGAACATTTTGGATAATACCACAAGCTAGTTTTTTACCTGAATTTCCTGCTGGTTGTGATCGATAATCATCAGGTGATTCATGAATAATAACACTTTTGCCAATGATATCATTAACATGAAATCGATTAGTAAAAAAAGACATCCTGGCGACACCAGCGTTGGAAAATAATACAGGAAAATCGCCAGCATGGTTACCATGAGGTTGTGTGTACTCATTGGCACTATAATGACCTATGATATTGTACATTGAACTAGATAAATACTTCCCATTCTATATCAATATTTAAAAGAGGTTTTACCCCATGATCTGCTTTACTTAACTGGTTAATAGTTATCCTTTTAACAAGGCTTTCTAAGTTTCTTCTTGTCAACTCGCCTTTTTGTATAATCTCATTTAAAATATCAAGAGATTTTATAGTATCCTTTTTAATATGAAGATCTGCCTCTTGGAGATGTGTAAGTTCATTAAGTTGAGAAATCAATAATGTAAGCTCCCTATTTGCTTCATTTATCATTTCAGTAGCAATTTCTTCTATAATAATGCCTTTAGCCAATTGCCTGGAGTAATTTTTAATTTCTTCTTTTTTTTCAGTAATTCTTATATTGTATTCAGCGATTGATTCTCCATAACTTTGATTACAATTTGTTAGGTTGTTAATTTCTATATCTAATTGATCCAGATGATCCTCTATATACCTTTTTAACATTTCCAATTTATCTAGTATGATTTTAATTAATTCCCGTTCATTTATTTTGTGGCTACTACAAAATTTGGCTCCATAGAGATGATTATTTGTACAGATATAACTAGGGGGACTTCTTTTCTTTTTAACTTTCATAAACCCTCCGCCGCAATCCCCACATTTAAGAAACCCTGCAAATAGATTAATGCCAGCACTTGTTCCCCTAACATTGTTGTTAACTCTATTATCTATGATTTTTTGTGCTAGTTCGAAATCCTCTTTTGAGATAATAGGTTCATGATAATCTTCATATATAACGTGCTTATCGTCATCTACGAAATGAGTTTTACCGTTTACCTTTTTTCTCTTTGTCTTGCCACAGCGCAAAATTCCTATATACACATCATTTTTTATAATCCTTAGAACATGAGTTCCATTCCATTTTTCAGCAACACTACTTGATATTTTTTTACCTGTTTTTATATATTGATATTTTGAAGGCGTTAGTACTCTTTCCCTATTTAATATGTTGGCTATGATTCTTCCACCATGTCCACCAAGATAAAGTTGAAAGATTCTGGCCACTATAGCTGCAGCTTCTGCATCAATAATAAGTCGATGTTTATTATCTGGATCTCTTATATAGCCAAAGGGAACCTTAGTAATTAAGCCACCTTCAGATTGCTTTGTACTTAGATTTGCTTTTATTTTTCTTGATAAATCTTTGATATATTTTTCATTATACCATGTTTTAATCCCAATAATATCATCATCATCTTTATCACTATCGTAATTATCGTGTATGAGTATAAGTCTTACATTGTACTCTTCTAGGTACTCTAGGAATAATAAGGTTTTTGCATTATGGCGACCAATCCTGGATAAATCTTTTGTAAGAAGTATATCAACTTGGTTTAATTCTATCAGCTCCTTTAGCCTAGCTAACTCTCTTCTATTAAAGATATATCCGGATATATTATCATCTTCAAAGATATATATGACAGATGAGCCTAATTGAGTAATCGCATAGTTTTTAATCATCTTTTTTTGAGTGATAATCGTATCATAGTTTTCCTTATCTTCATCTCTAGAAACTCTGGCATACCCATATATTCTAAGTGCCATTTTGACTTCTCCCTTAGAACGATCTACTTATATCGAAAAAGTTTGTTATAATCATTACGTATAACCTTCTTTTCTTTTAATCTTGATATAACTATATCTCTAAATGCTTCTTCTACTGTAATGGTTCCATCGAATCGATGGGTTACTTCCTCAATATTGTTATATTTATTTTTGTCAACAATAACTAAACCTTCACTATAATCTTTGCTTTTTACGATACTCATACTATTCCCCCTTTTGATTTCTACTTACTAATATATGATCAAAAGACTTATACAGTGCCTATATGCATTTGATATTTCAGTAACATATCAAGAGCATATAAGTTTACAAACTCAGCCCCTATTGTTTTTTACTTTTTATATTTTAAAATGTTTTATTACTTATTGCCTTCTATAAATTCGCATATAAATACACTAGTCAATATTTTTGATTTAGTGTATTTATTATTTATGCCATATGTAATTCACATTCTTGTTTTTTCTTATGATCAATACTATAGGCTTCTAGTTTTCTATTGGTATTCCTCTTTGTTCTACATTTTTTCAATACTAGCCTACTATTAAATTAATAAAAACTTGTTGTTCTTTGGATAATAGGGGTTAGCAAGTTGAAAAACAACAGCCTATGATAGACTGTTGTTTTCTAGCTTATATTCTAGTTTTCAAGCTTTTTTTACAATTAAGCCTGATTGGGGTTTTATATAGCAGTTTGTATTTTCTTCATTAACTTTGGTTGTATCAAGGGGTATGTCCATTTCTCTGGTAAACCATCAAAAAGCTCTATCTTTTCTATTTCCATCTTTGGTAATTCTTCAAACATCTCAATCTCTGCAAAAAAAAGCATACCAAATGTTTCTTCACCATTTTTTATAACAGAATAAACACATATCTTCCTTAAATCAAACTTACTTGCACCCGTTTCTTCCCAAAGTTCTCTTTTAGCAGTTTCTAAAATTGTTTCTCCTGGTTCCCTATGTCCACCAGGGCATTCGTAAGTATCTCGTTCCTTATGCTTGCAAAATACCCATTTCCCTTTGTGATTTGCTACAATTACTGCAAATTTTAATAAGCTATCATCAACAGTATCATAAAATTTCACTTCTATCATCTATAAATCTCCTTTGCAAAATATAAGCCTACGAATCCTTATCATTGTTTTTCAAATCATAATTTTCTTAAAAAGGCAATTTAAATTGATCAGTAGTAATTATATCATAACATCCTTGTCTTTAAAACGAATATATAAAATTAAAGTTTGAATGTACTATAAATACTTGATAGCTTAGAATTTTTAAAAACAAGGAGTAAAATACCGTAAAATTCATTTCTGAATAATACGGTATTAAAATAGGTTTTTTTATTTTGTAATAAACATTGGCTTACGTTAGCAATTGAAAAGGAGCTGATTGCTCAAAAGGTCTTATTTAGCATTAAAGTATTTATAGCTCTCATATAAGGATATCCAATGTGCATATTTTATATGATTAAGCGCAATATCTCTTTTCAGGCCTGCTATCATACATGCTCGTGATAACTGATTTTTAGTAAATACTTTTTCAAAACCATAGGTTCTAACTGTTTTAATAAAATTGAAATAATTATTTTTATCAACTTCTTTAATATCTGTTACATCCTTTTTCTTAAAGTGAACTAGAACAATATCTACCTTAGGTTTTGGGTGAAAATCATCTTTTTGAAAATAATAGGCAATATCCATTTCAAAAAAGGGCTTAATTTCTAATGACTTTAAACTTTCTTTTGAACTTCCTATAAATCTCTTGGATGCACCTTTCTCCATAATTAGCCACATCTCTTCTGGAGAGTATTTGCCTTTAGTCAGTTTATCAACTATTTCTGTAGTACTATTAAATGGAATATTCGAAAAAACTTTATATTTATCTATATTCGGAAGTTGCCAGTTTAAAAAATCATGATGATATAATTTTAGGTTATTTTTATTTTTGAACTTGTTTTGTAATTGGTTATATAAATTAAAGTCCAGTTCAACTGCATATACTAAAGAACATTTATTTAAAAGAATATCTGTTATATGGCCTTTACCTGGACCAATTTCTAAAACTATATCATTTCTGCTAAGATTTGTTTTCGTAATGCAATTATTTATTTTAAATCTTGATGTCAAAAAGTTTTGAGACATCTTAATACAATTATTTATTTCTTTTCTATTTTTAGACATAAAAAAACCCCTTTGTATTTATGATAGAAATAAAAAAGGGCACACTAAAAGGACTTTACTTAAAGTCAAATTTAATGTGCTCTTTATTTACGATCTCTATCAACCATACATAGGGATGTAGTAAATCTAATACTAGCTCCCATGGAAATCATCATTCTATTTAAGAGTCCCATGTAATATCCTCACTTTTAAAAAATAAAAATCATCCAAAATGATAGATGTTAGTTTCTAACACAACTTATTATATCAGAATCACTCCATCAATTCAACTAATATAAACCTTCTTTATTTCCCCAAGTTTCAAAGATATTTATGGTATAAATAATGTACAGCACAACGTTATAATTATCTTATCAAGAATAATATTTACTTTGGTTGTGGAACATCCATAATTATTTTTTGACAACTCCCACAATAGTATGCTTCCATAGCAGCTGATGATAGCAGGTAATAATTAGCCAGTATCATCCTATGCAATGTCCTCCAATGATGGAATTACATACCATGTTCCGTGGATCTCCATTTCAGGATGTGGCTCTTTACCATAAATATATTCTTTATCAAATGCATTCGTATATATCAAGGTCAGACTTTCTGGTTCTAGAGTTATAACTTCTTCATTTATGGCAACTGTTATATCTGTATTTTGCTGTGAAGTATCATAAGTTGACTTTTCTAGTTTGTCGGCATCTAATTTTTTAAATGAATTATATGCTGCTAAAGTTCCAATTAACATCACTAAAACAGTTAAAAATATAGTTTTTTTCATAGATTACCACTCTCCTTAATTGATTTGACGAGAATGATACCTTGAAAGTTTCATATTTCTATACATCTTCATCTTCTATTTTACATAGTACGATAATATAATATTATTGATTCATAGATTCAATAATATTATAAAGCATTGCATAAATAGTGAAAAAGTTTGAACTCCATTGAATTATACTTCAAAAGTCATTCCATCATAAGCAAAGATAATGTCCTTATATTGCTTTTGTAATTCTAAATAATCGTCATAAGACTTACCCCAATCTTCCTCTAAATGAGTAATAATAACTTCCTGAATCCTATATTTATCTTTTAGCTGCTCAATTTCAATCATATTAAACAATTCGTCATTAAGGATATTATTTTCTTTTAAAATGTAGTTATCTTTTAGCACTTTACCAACAATAGTGCTTCCGATTATCAAAACATTTGCATCTTTAAAAATATCATTATCAGGAAATGGCTTTACATCACAGGGAGCATAAATAACTTTATTTTTTTTCTGTTCAAAAACAAATACGGTTGCGGAATCTGCTTTAATAAAAGTTAATTTTATATCATCTAAATAAATAAATTTGCTCACTACTTTTCTTTTAATTATATTCCTACTGTTTTCGTAATAATCTAAATAAGAACCAAGTTTAGATCCTATGGAATTCATATCAGACATAACATGTTCCATAGCAAATACACTAATCGGATTTGTACATTCTTTTCCTTCAGAAATTTCAAACCAATTAAGACGCATATGTTCAAAAATTCTCATGCCAAGAGTGTGGTCCGGGTCCATATGGCTAAATAGTACGAAATTAACTTGTTGAATGTTGGCATAATTTAATGCATGTACGATATCTTCAGGAGTATCTACTAATAAGTTTAAATCCTCTAAAAATAAACTACACCCAAATCTAGAATAGGGATTCCCTTTTTTTCTTGCTTCCTTACAAACTTTGCAATTGCATAAAGGCTTAGGTAATGCAACACATCCCCCACTTCCTAATACTATAAATTTCATGAATTATTCCCCCCATACCTATTCTGCTTAAATTTTACATATTAAACCATTTATCTCCAAGGTATTATTCATTAAATACCCATTAACAGAAATTTGAACAGAAACTTTAGATACAACGCCCATTTTTTTTGATTTTATGCTATGGTACATAAAGAAATCGATATTATTTAACAAGTGAACTTACCCATCTATATCCCTCATCAATAAATGCTTCACTCGGATTTGTTTCTGGAGTATGTTCAAAAATAAAGAGAACATCTTTAGATTGTGCTAAAAACTGTATTATCTTTTCAATTTTATAATAGTTGCTATTTTCTTGTGTTGGATGAACTGGTATCCAAATATACCCATCCCCTTCATAATGCACATTATGTAAGTGAACTACTTTTATAAATTCTCTCCATTTTAATAAGTAATTAAAAATTTGCTCTTTCGTGGCAATCATATAGTCTCCTATATCTATACATATCTTTATATTGTATTTTGCCCAAATCTCTATTGGGAATTTATCCAGATAATTTATTCCAGCAGGAGAACGATTAAGTCCAAGTTTAGGTTCACAAATAATATCAATTGAATATTGCTCTTGTATATACCTTAACTTTTTCAAACCTTCCTCAATTAATATGTTCGTATCGGTTAATACCTCTTCTTTGAAATATGGAAAATGAACTAGAAGATATTCCATTCCTAAAGCTGACATCCTTTTTGCCTCTAATTCTAATTGCTTCCAAGCATATTTAGAATCAAATTGAACTTTTTCAATTAGGTCATATTTACTGTCACCACGAAACAAAGGAGAATGAACACCAAAAGAGACCTGGTGCTGCCTAGATAGTGCTAGAAATTTATTTAATGCTTCTTCATTAAGAAACTCTCCAATCTCAATATGCTCAATTCCTTTCCAAAATAACTCTGAATATAGTTCTGGATTTGAAAAAATTATACTACCTGAAACCCCTAATCTATGTGCCATTTTATCCCCCTTTCTCATTAGTTATAGCTATAGCTTCTAGAATAATGGAGATTACTTCTATTTATCGCATGATCAAAGCAAATGCTTATCATCTCTATTGTATTTTCTAATAAGACCACGGATATAATTGAATAATTCTAATCCTATTTCAATTTAGGTTCTTATTCAGTAGTTTGCTTGTCTTTTACAATAAGACAAGATACAGCCTAACAAATCTCTTTAGCATTTTTCTGAGAAGTAGCACATCTAATATTAGCAAGGTATTTTGTTCCACAAAAGCTCAATGTTCCTTGCCCGATATTAACTAGTTCTCCTTCAGCTATTATTGTGTTACAGTCAGTACAATGTAATAGAATCCCTACTGCCGGTACTACCTTGTAAAATAAAATTATCTAAAGGAGAAAATAATTTTGTACCTATGGCCATACTACGACTCTCTCGTAAGATATATGAATACTTGAAAGTTATAAATATCTTTTTGTGAGCCAAAAAGTTGATTTCCAATAGATGTAAATGCCATAAGCATATCATTATGAAATGCACCAAATACTGTGCTATCTGCTTCTATAATGTTTTTCACATATTTAACCAGCTATTCATATTCTTCTAAACCTCCATTGTTCTTCATAATTAGATTGATATGTGTTTGATGGACAATATGTTTTAATTATACTTAAAGATAATGCTTATTTTACATGCTTTTCATTTTCTAAAGTAACCACTACAATTTCTGGTCTATTAAATACTCTAATAGGTACTATACTATTACCAAGTCCTCTACTAACAAATAATGTTGAATGGCTTTTTGTGTAGAAACCACTTGTATACTTAGGAAACAACCCCTGATCTGGTGCTACTAATCCTCCAATAAAAGGCAGCCTAAATTGTCCTCCATGTACATGTCCAGAAAAAATGAGGTCTATATTTTCATTTGCATAGAGATCAAAAAGTTCTGGTCGATGAGAAAGTAAAATTTGAAAAACGGAATCATCCGATAAGCGTAAGAGATGGTCTTTTAGTTTAGATGTATTTGTTCTCTCTATATAGTCAGATGTTAAAAAATCTGGATCTGATAGCCCTAATATTTCTATCATTGATTTATCTTTTATCAGTTTGACTTTATTATCATCAAGTACTTGTACACCGCAATTCAGCAATTCTTGGCTGATATTTTTATAATCACTACACCATGCTTCATGATTTCCAGAAACATAGTACACAGGAGCAATTTTCATTGCACCATTTATAAATGTTATTGCAGTATCAAGATCATATTTTCTTCTATCAATTAAATCACCGGTAACAACAATTATATCGGGAGAAATTGTTCTGATTTTTTTTAATAGGCACTCTTGATTTTGGCCAAATTCTTTATTATGTAAATCCGAAATTTGAACAATCGTATATCCGTTAAATCCCTCTGGTACTTTAGCATTACTATAATCTATTTGTGTTGTAATTATATCAATATTCTGCCATATGCAAAATATTGATATGGCTGTGGCAGCAAAGGCCACAATAAACATAATTCTAATTTCCTTATGTTTTACAAACATATCCCACTTCCTATTATCCATTATGTTTAGTTTATATTTTTCTACGCATATACATTTTATCAATAAGTTAATTCCCATTAAGCCAATAAATCCCTTAATAATATATATATTCAATTTACTGTTATAAATAATCTTTATTTTTTTATACTATACAGATGTATATTCTATAAAAACTTCAAAACATTCGTTGATTTAATTCTTTCATAATTTATAAAGAATACATATATAGTTAACAGATAATAATACTAAATTCCAAAGTGGATTAACCATTTATTTTCTTTGATTGCATCACAAATTTTTTCAATCAATTTTTCAAGTTCTCTTGATTTATACTCAATGTTCTCTTCATTAACAATATTTAAAAATTGCTTAAGAGACTTTGGAGGTATTAATGTTATTCCATAATATGCAAGATCTTTGTAAGGTCTATTTGTATTATGTGCAAATGTTTCAAGTTTTTTCATTTTATTGCCGAACCCCTTATGATAGATTTCATCGATAAGGTCACCATCAACAGAAATACAATTATATTTTTCAGGTTCATAGAAAGTGTAATCTTTATTTTCTTCAATATAATCAATCATTCCGAATTTATGGATATATGGCATAAACAGTCCTCCTAAATTGATATATTCATTTATCACATCTCAAATAATATAGATTGTCTTTTTTAGATTATATCACATTTAAATAATATATCGATCTATCTCATAATTTTGGTAAAAAGTATTTTTAATATGATATCATTTCATTTTTAAAAGATATGATCACTACCTCTAACTTCTATATTTACATCATCTAATCTTTATTACTATAGATCAATAAATTTTAGAAAAAAAGACATCCATGCTGATGTCTTATAATTCTTATTCTTATTCTTCTTCTCATTCATCCTCATTTTCATCTGTTTTCTCATCCTTTATTTCATCTTCAGGGTGCTGCTTACAATTCTTACAAAGAGCATGAAAGATATCTTCATAAAAATCGCTACTGTCAGTATTTATTGCTTTCACAATAGTAGAAATATCTGAATACTGTACAGGAATAAAATTTACTCTATTACTTTTAAGATATTTTTTTAATTCTAGATCAATTTTTAAACTTTCTTCATAGGAATGAATTCGCCCTCTGTTTTGATATTCCCTATTCCCTCTTTCTACAAAAAGATTAAGATTATTAAACTTTTGAGATAAAGAATTAGTTATCATCTGTAAAGTGTTTAAGCCCTCTTTGGCATAAATAATACTTTGTTTAATTGGGGCATCTGTTACAATGGCATCTACTTGACCATACATACGGTTAATTCTTCTAAATTTTTCTGTAAGTATAGAAAGTTCATTTACAAATGAACCATCTAAAAGCTTTTCTTTTCCATCATAGATTAGCTCTTTAGCTACCTCGCCAACAAATTCCGCTTCAATTCTTCTTTTTCTAAGTTCACTCGTGATTTCTAATGCACATGTGGTTTTTCCTGACCCAGGACCACCAAAGAGGTTAATTACAATTGTATTGTAGGTCGCCGTTTTCCTCACTCCTTACTGTGTAAACTTTACTATAGCTCCAAAATCTCTTCTAATTTTAATTTTGAGGTTTATTTTATACAAGAGAGTATTATTATAAATTAGACTTTGCATATTCTATTCTGCTTTTTAAATAATCATTCGTGGAGATTCCTTTTTCCGTAAACACTTTATAACATTCTAATGCTAACCTATGCTGAGATATATCTATCAAATTTATTATAAAATTATTTATACCAACCCTTGCTTGATTATACATAGAACGCTTGCTATTAAGGTGCTCCCAAGTACCCCAAATACCCCAAATATCATAATAATCCTTTTTTTTATTATCCAAATCCAAATAAGGGACTAAAGCATCAAAAGAGTTCATTGCTTTATCTAATGTTTCAGATTGAATTTCTTTTGTAATAAGTAGCAATGAATAATACGTAATCGTGTAAAACTTAATATTGTAATCAAGTGGGTTTTCTTCTATAAGATTCTTCATATTATTTAATGCAAATTCAGATATTCTTTTATTAGGCTTCCCAAGATTTGGATTTTTCAAGGCTACTGCTGCTCTATGAGATTCAAATCTGATTCCTAAATTAGTGCTTGTTTTTGGTGCAGTATTACAGGCTGTTTGATATAAATCGAACCAAAAGTCTCCGTATCCTCCTTGAATTAGTGTTGCCTTTTGTGTACCATCTGAAACAGGCCAAAACAGCATTTCTTTAGGTAGCTCTTTATTAACAAAATCTAAAAATTTTATATGATTCTTAAGTTCTTCATCCGCCATTCTAAGCATGGCATAATTATCTGAAATACTCCAGTATGCCCATCCGATATCCATATTATTCTTCGTGTCTTTATTATTTAAAAAATCTTGAAGAGTAGATATAATTTTTGTCTTATTGTTCTCTTTTTGAAGTTGCCTTATTGTGTTAAGTAGATTAATATCCATATATTTGCCCTCCCTAATCATTAATTTATCATATTACTGATGTATACTAATAAAATCTTGCCGAAATAGTCTCACCATCTAGTACTCATTATCTCATTCTAATCATCCTCCTAAGATTATTAATTTTCAGTGGAGCTAGTATATAGAGTTACTTATCTCTAAAAGTGCCTAATTACTCATTTATTTCATATTATAATACTATTGAGTATTTTATCAAAGTCTTTATTTTTCTATCAATTGCTTTCCAAGAGACTCCTCTTTATATCATCTTTTTATCTATTAAAGTTTTGATTTTCTCCAATCAATTAGCATATAGATTAAACTTACAATGCGTCTGAATCTCAACTACAGTGATATCATCATAGAGTTGTCAATAATGTAGATGTTCCTTTACGCATCTTAAAAATCAAACCAAATCTTTCTTATCTATAAGAAAATAATAGGAGCAAAAGCTAAGCATATTTTCCATATGCTTGTCCATTTTTATTGTTTATATAATCTGTTGTTATCATTGTATTGTTATTCACTAAACTATCCAATGAGTCTACACTGCCATGAGGTTGGTTATCTGGATTCCAATGCCCACCTGTACTACCAAAGGGCTCATTAGGATTGCCAATAGTACAATTTCCAAATTCATGAATATGGAAACCATGTGGACCGATTGGTGATTGACCGGGTTGAGCCGGCTGATACTTAGGCAATCCTTGAATATATACATAAACTTCTGTACCATTTGGAACATCTTTAAAAATAACTGTTCCTATAATCTGTGGTGCTAGTGGTCCACCTTTAATATAAGCAATAGCTATAGGTTGTTTCATGTAATTATTCATCATTATAATCTCTCCTATTTATAAATAAATCTCAAAATCATCTTATGCCCGCGCATACGTAGATGTGAGAAAGCTAGGATAATAAAAAGCAACAACCGAAGTCAATGACCTCAGTTGTTGCTTTTTATTTATATATTTTCAGGTAAAAGTTTATTAAGTATAATTCCAATGAAAGCAGCAATAGCTAAACCAGAAACACTCAGACCATCAGCTACAGGAATTTCCTGAATAGCAATACCTAAAACTAAAATTAGAGAAGAAATAATCAAATTTCTACTATAGCTAAATTCTAATTTTGCATCAATTAAAGTACGTACACCAACACTAGCAATCATACCGAAAAGAATAATACTAATTCCACCCATAACCGCTGGAGGAATAGAACGAATGAGAGCACCAAATTTTCCAATAAAGCTTAATACAATGGCAAATCCTGCTGCAACCCGAAGAATACTAGGATCATATATTTTTGTCACAGCTAGAACCCCTGTATTTTCACTATAAGTCGTATTTGCAGGTCCACCTAAGAGGCCAGCAACAATAGTTGCTAGTCCATCTCCAAGCATAGTTCTATGGATCCCTGGGTCTTCAAAAAAATCTTTTCCAACTACAGCACCATTGGTTGTAATATCTCCAATATGCTCAATAAATACTACTAAAGCAATGGGAGCAATAGCTAATATTCCAGTTAAATTAAATACAGGTAACGTAGTTAGGTCTGCCCATGCTGCTGCTGGAAAGCCAAACCAAGCAGCTTCTTTAATAGGTGTAAAATCTACTAAGTCAAAAGGAATCGAAACAAGATAACCTACTATTACAGATATTAAAATAGGAACAAGCTTAAAAAAGCCTTTAGCAAAGATTGAAACAATAATCATTGTGACAACAACAACTCCTGCAATAAATAAAGCAGTATAATCAATTTCACTAAGCTTTGTTTGGCTATTATAAAAATAACCACTCATTTCTAAAGCTACAGTACTTAGTCTGAGACCAATGACCATAACAATTGGACCTGTTACAATAGGCGGAAAGAAAGAGTGTACTTTATCAACTCCAAATATTTTAATAACAAAAGCCATTATCACATAAATCAAACCTGCAACTATAACTCCACCTTTGACAACGCCAATACCGCTTTGTGATAAAGTAATGGCAATAGCACCAATAAATGCAAAGCTAGATCCTAAAAATGCTGGAACCTTCCCTTTTGTACAAGCATGAAAGATTAAGGTACCTATACCAGCAGCTAGTAGTGCTAATGCCGGATCTAGCCCTGTTAAGAAAGGAACTAAAACAGTGGCTCCAAACATGGCTAATACATGCTGTAAACCTAAGACTAGTTTTTTGGGTGTAGTAATGCCCATTTGAATTTGTGATTCCTCATTGTTTACATTTTTCATTAGTTATTCCCCCTTGAATTTGTTGATGATGGTTTTTCTAACATGACATGATCTTTATTATCATATTCTTTTAATAAAACATGAATAATCTCTTTTTTTGATGTAGGTACATTTTTACCTACAAAATCAGGACGTAAAGGTAGTTCACGGTGTCCTCTATCGATCAAAACAGCTAATTGAATATATTCAGGCCTACCGGCATCCATAACAGCATCTAAAGCGGCACGGCATGTTCGACCTGTAAAAATAACATCATCTACTAGTACCACTACTTTATTTTGTACATCTACAGACAGTTGATTATGCACAATAGGTTGATCTGAACGTTTTTCTAAATCATCCCTATAGAAAGTGATATCTAATATATCTACTGGTACTTTTATATTTTCTACTTCTTGAATCTTATCAGCAATTCGATGAGCCAAGGGAATCCCCCTAGTTTTGATACCTAGTAAAACTAAATCTTTAACTCCTTTGTTTTTCTCAATAATTTCATGAGAAATTCGAGTTAGAGCCCTTTGTATGGCTTTTTCATCCATAATTTCTTTGTATATTGGCATTTTATAACCTCCTCATTTTTTACAAAAAAAAACTTCTTACATGGCTGCAAGAAGTAAATGACATCACTAGACAAGACTTTCCCTTGTTTATGGCGATCATCACTATATATACTCCTTACTAGCCTCACAGGACCAATTTAAAGGAACAAAATATTTTATTGTTTTATATAATGTAACACAAAAGAAAAGACTTGTCCATAGCTATTCCGACATATTTCGCAACAAAGATAATAATTTTTCAAAATATGTAGGGAGTGGTGCTTTAAACTCCATATATTTTCCTGTGGTGGGATGAACAAATCCCAATGAATATGCATGGAGCATCTGCCCTTCTAACTGAAAAGGAGAAGACTTAGGCCCATATATATAATCTCCTAAAATAGGATGATTAATATAAGCCATATGGACACGAATTTGATGTGTTCTCCCGGTTTCTAAAGAAGCTTGTACATAGCTATAGTTGCCCAAATGTTCCAGTACTTTATAATGTGTAATAGCTTTTTTCCCACCAGCAGTAACTACTGTTCTTTTTTTTCTTTGTGTTGGATGGCGGTCAATGAATGTTTCAATGGTTCCTTCTTCTGTTTTCATATTATGTAAGACAACGGTATGATAAACGCGAACCATTGTACGATTTTTAAGTTGCTTGGCTAAATGCAGATGGGCTTCATCATTTTTTGCAATAACTAAAATACCTGATGTATCTTTATCAATACGATGAACGATACCAGGTCTCATTTCTCCATTAAGGGTGGAAAGCTTGTTAGGATAACGATAGAGTAATGCATTGACAATCGTTCCAGAAAGATGACCAGGTGCAGGATGAACAACCATATTTTGTGGTTTGTTGATTACGATAATATCCTCATCTTCGAAAATCACATCTAAGGGAAGATCTTCCCCAATCACAGTTAAAGGTTTTGCTGTAGGAATATGAACAACAACAGCATCATCAAGAAGTAGTTTGTAATTAGATTTTACCGGTTGATCATTTACTAAAACCTCTCGTTCTACTATTAATTTCTGAAAAAAAGAGCGTGAATACTGAGGAATAGCTTGTGCTAAAAAAGTATCAATACGTATATTGACATTTGTTGCTTCAATAATAAAATCAAATGTTTCCATAGGGCATTAGTCCTTTTCTATAGGAAAATCTTTAATAACAAAAAGTATTAAATAGGCAAGTAAAAAGGTCCCAACAACCACATAACAATCTGCCACATTAAAAACCGGAAAGTCGATTAAACGAAAATCAAAAAAATCAATAACGTATCCTTGTTTAATTCTGTCAATAAAATTTCCAATTGCACCAGCTATAATGAGAATAAAAGACACACGTATCCACTTATAATCTTGCGTGCGTGGCATAGTAAAATAATAATAAATCATTCCAATAAGAATAAAAAAAGTAGTAATAATAAAAAACCAAGTTTTATTTTGCAGGATACCAAAAGCAGCTCCTCTATTTTCTACAAAAGTAAGATGAAAAACTTCTTGTATATATGGTATAGTCCCTTTTGGCTTTAAATATAACAAAGCTAAATATTTTGTAATCTGATCAATTAAAACTAGTAAGACAACAATTACTGTAAATGCTCCTATCATCATTCTCTCCTTTTATAATTATAGTTATGGATATATCCTAAACTTAAACTTAGTCTTCCTCTTCTGCTCTACAGAGATAATGAATCCCAGTATAAATAATTTCTTCTGACAGCTGATTTACACGAAATGCCTCCCCTATTTTAGATAGTAGCACAAAACTTAATTTATCTTGTTTTACTTTTTTATCCATAAATAATTGTTCATATAATTTTATTTCATCTATATTTAAACTTTTCACTGGTAAATCATAGGCTAATATTGTTTGCTTTATATCTTCAAACTGGATCAAAGATAATTCACCTATTTGATAAGAAAGATAAGCGGCTCCTATCATGCCTATTGCTACGCATTCTCCATGTAGCAAAGTGAAATCTAGTAATGTTTCAATAGCATGCCCCAAAGTATGTCCAAAATTAAGAATTTCTCTAAGTCCAACTTCTTTTTCATCTTCCTTTACAATAGATGATTTTAACTCACAAGAACGTCGAATCATTTTTGTCATCGTATTAGGACAGAGATCCATTACTTCTTGCCGATGCTCTTTTACAAAGTCATAATATGATTTATCTAAAATAAGACCGTGTTTAATGACCTCTGCCATACCAGCATTTATTTCTCTTGTAGGTAATGTTTGTAGTGTAGAAGGATTGATATAAACAAACTTTGGTTGATAAAAGGAACCAACTAAATTTTTATGCTTTTGGAAATCAACACCTACCTTACCGCCAACACTACTATCTACTTGAGATAAAAGGGAGGTAGGAATTTGTATAAAAGGAAGCCCTCTTAAGTAAGTGGCAGCCGCAAATCCTGCCATGTCCCCTACCACTCCCCCGCCTAAAGCAATAACGACTGACTGCCGGTCTAATTGATTTTCTAAAAAGAAATTATATATCTGGTAAATAGTTTCCAAGTGCTTATGTTTTTCTCCAGGGGGCATAACAAATTTAAAAATGCGATCATATTTGATTTGAAGCTGTTTAATAATTATGTTTGCATAGTACATATCTACGTTCTGATCTGTTATAATACAAATTTTTTGTTTTCCTAGGCCAGTTTCTTCTAGAGCATCCAAAAGAAAATCAAATGTATTTGCAAAAAAAATAGGATAAGAAACTTGTTCCCCCTGTACATAAAATTTTTCCATTATAGTAACTCCTCCTATCTTTTAATCCAATTTTGTACTCATAAAATCTTGGGTATCATAAAAACCTATTTCTGAAGTCTCTTTCATATCATCATTATACTCTTCTTCAAGAGTAGTTTTTTTATTAGTATTTTCTATTGTAGTGAAGTTCATATCCATAAAATTACTTTGATTCGTTAGTTCTAATTGGGTTTGTAAGAAATATTTTAATTGAGTTTTTGCAGCCTCATGCTGATTTTTTAAATGCTCGATGCTTTGTTGTATCTGAAATACTTCGGCACGTGCTTGCTGAATTAGCTCATGTGATTTCAATTCTGCTTCTCTTTTAATATGTTCACCTTTTTGATAGGCAGAATTTTTTGTTTCCTCTGCAGTTTTTTCTGCTAAAATCAAGGTGTTCTGTAAGGTGTTTTCCATTGTCTTATAATATTGAATCCCCTCATTAAGCATAGCAATCTTATCTTTCAATTCAATGTTTTCACGGTAAAGCTTTTCATAACTTTCAATAACTTCATCTAAAAAACGGTCAACTTCATCGATAGAATATCCTAAAGGCATTCTTTTAAATTCTTTAGATTCTATATCTAGCGGTGTTAACATTACAAATACCTCCTATATATATCTATGAATGATGACACTCATGCGATTTTTTCTAGTTTTATTTCCTATATAAACCAACTTTATTCTACCAAAGCCTCGCAAAGTTATAATGTCATTAGCTTCTACAGGTTCTGAAGGACTATCTACTAATACCCAGTTCTTAAAAACTTTTTGTGCTTTGATATAATCGACTGCTTTCCCACGTGAAATAGGAAATCCTGAACTTAGTACAGCATCTACACGTAAAGAGGCAACAGATGTATGTATTTCTTTAATCTCCGGTATAGGAGGCTCTAGATTTTCTAGGGTAAGTGGGTATATTTCGACAGTTGCTCGCCCAATTTTACTTAAGTTCATTTGGATATAAGTAGCTACTTTTTCATCTACTAACAAGGCAGCCCTATCCTCTGTAACAAGAATATCCCCCATTTTCTCTCGTTCAATTCCTGTTTGCATTAAAGCCCCTAAATAATCACGATGGGTTAATGAATGATGGTTACTAGATCGATTGACTATCTTTAATCCTTGAATTGGAAAATCTGTGTTTTCTAATTCAAGATAAAAAGGACTAAATCCGATCATTTTACGTTCAGCTTCTTCATACCCACCAAATATTTTATATGAAAGGTCAGGATGAATTTGAGTAATGATTTTCATCATCTGTCCATATTGGTGCATATCAATGAAATTAGTAAAGGTATGTGTATGATTTTTCAAACATAAAGCAGCCTGATCTAAGACTTTTCTTACAAAAAGCTTGTCCTCAGGCTGTATAAAGGATTTCAAAATACTTTCTACATTCAATCATAAATCCTCCTAAATAAGAAATAATTGAATCAGTGAAAAAGCCATTGACCTTACAGCTTGTAATACAAACATAGCAATAATAGGTGAGAAATCTAACATCATACCTCTCCCACCAAAAATAGATTTTTCTAATAGATACCGAATTGGGCCTAAAATAGGTTCTGTTAGCTGATAAACTAATGATGAAAATGGATTGTGTGGTGAAATTGGTAGCCAAGATAAAATAACTCGCACCACAATTAAAAGATTTAATAATTGAAAAAACCAGTCAACAGCTTGTATTAAAATAATGTTCATTTTATTCCTCCATTATTACTTTGTACTGCCCATCCAAGGTAAAATGATACCCTTTGTTTGCAATTCTTGCCTAATATTACTAGAAATATCTACATTTTCAGGTGCAATAATAAAAATATTGTTGGTTACCCTTTGAATATTCCCATCTAATGCATAACATGAGCCACTAACAAAATCCATTACACGTTGTGCAATTACAGGGTCCATTTGTTCTAAATTAATAACAACAGGTTTCTTTGAACGAATATGGTTACAAATTTCCTGTGCATCATCATAAGTTTCAGGATGAGTTACAACTACTTCCATTTGCACGTTCGTATGAATATTAACTACTTTAGAATTGTTTCTTCGTACGGGTCGAATATGTGAAATCTCTGGTTCTACTACTTCTTCTTCAAATTCATCCTCATATTCTTCTAAATCTCCTAACCCCATTGCGTTCATCATTCTATCAAATAATTTTGCCATTCGTATTCCCTCCTTATTTATCCTTTACATAGAGGCGGTCTCCGTAAAGTCCAGAACCAATCCGGATCATTGTAGCCCCTTCCTCAATGGCAACTTCATAATCATTGGTCATTCCCATAGAAAGAACTTCCATATTAATATTATCAATGTTTTTATCTTTGATGTCAATAAATAAATTCTTCATTGTCTTAAAATAGTTCCTATTTTCCTCTGGATTCTCTACATAAGGCGGAATAGCCATTAGCCCTTGTACACGTATAAATGGTAACCTTTTAATCAATGGTAAGTAATTGTGAACTTCTTCTATAGTGAAACCAAATTTGGTTTCTTCTTCTGCAATATTTATTTGAAGCAAAATATCCATAACTTTTGATGCCTTTTGGGCTTCTTTATTGATTTGCTCAACTAATCTATAACTATCCACTGAATGAATTAACTCAACCTTATCAATAATATCTTTTACCTTATTTCTTTGCAAGTGCCCAATGAAATGCCAATGAATTTCTTCTGGTAATATATTATATTTATTCATAAATTCCTGCACCCTGTTCTCTCCCATATGTGTAATTCCATGTTGAAATGAAGCTTTCATTTGAGAAACAGGAACTGTTTTTGTTACTCCAATAATTGTAATATCTTCAGCCTTTCTATTAACTTTTTCTACTGCATCTTGGATCTTATTGTGGATAAGTTTTATATTATGCTCTAAAAGGCTCAAAATAAACACCTTCCTTTATGATGATTTATGTAAAAACTGATTATCTTCTACTTGAGTTGCATCTAGAACGATACGATCATATACTTGTACCCCAAAAGGAGTCGTAGAACGAATGATTGTATAATTTTGATTGTATCCTAAAATTTCTATTTTTTTAAACTTAGCAAATCCCTCATTGGCAATAAAAAGCCCTGTGGAGGTTTCTATTTCTTCTAAAATGTATTTTTCTTGCCTTTCTCCTTTTTGTATCATAACAGTATCATACTGTCTTAGATCTTGTCCTGTGGGAACATATATATTTTGATCATCTTCGTAGGATATGGCAATGCCTACAAAAACTGATTCCTCTCCTGCTAGACGAATAACTCCTGTTTCTTTTCCACTTTCAATAAGGGATGCTTTAGGTATTTTTAAAAATGACTTTTCTATAATTGCACTATTTGCCACTTTAATGCCTTCATGAGACTCAATAAGTACCTGAAAATCTAGTATGCGGTCATTTAAAAACAGATGCATATATTCTTGAGATTCAAAAATGACAAGGTTTTGATCTTCCGTAGGTTTTATCATACTAATAGAAAAGGGAATTTCTAAATAGTTCTTTTGAGGAAATTGTAATTTAATCCTTTGTCCTACTGTCCATTTTGCAACAATTTCATTTGGAAATATTCCAGCAATGTACCACCCTGTATCTTGTACAATTTTCATAATAGGCTTGTCTGCTTTTACTTCATCCCCCTGATTCAACTGAACCTGTTGAATCTCCATTTGGAAATGTTCAAGTCTGATAGTATCTTTTGTTATGGTTTCAAACTCATCAAGCTGATACGATAAAATTCCACTGATAGGGGCTGCAAGTATTGTACTATTTTGTTTAAGTTGATTTTCATATTGCATTTTTTCTGTTACCAAATCCTTCATTCGACCCTTAGGTTCTAATAGTAAAAGTTGGTTTCTTTTAGAAATCAACTTTTGCACTTCTTCTTTTGCATTGTAGATTAAATTAAAATCCTCTTTTTCATATAATAGCTGATACTGGCTATTAAGTGTATCATAAATTTTATTATTTAATTGATTAATATCCTTTTGAAACCATTGAATTTCTTTACGCTGCTCTTGAGTTTTTTGTATATTACGATCAACTTGATCTAATTGACGTTGTACAATAGAAAAAAACTCTTTATCTTGAATTGTACCAAGAAGATCATTTCTTCCTACTTTCTCTCCTTCTGCATAAAAATATTCTGTAAATCCTTCTTTTGGGCTAGAAATTACATGTTCATCTCTAATAATGATACCTTTGGCTGTATATTTCTCTTCAATAAAACCTAGTACAGCAATTTCTAAAGGAACAGATGGTTTCTTAGCTAATGTCCATACAGAACCTAGAAGATAAAATAGCAATGAAAAAAATACAAAAAAGCCAATATAAATTCTATTGGTCTTAGCCGTCTTCTTTCTTGTCTTTTTTCTTGTTTTTTTTTTAGTTCTTTCTTTTGTATCCATAATATAGACTCCTCATTCTTTGATAGACTATTTTGCTTGGAGACTGATAACGATTTGCCCTTATTACTATCATACAATGTTTTAGCCAGATAAACAAGAGCCTTCAAAACATAGAAATGAGAATTTAGTCATGTAAAAAAGCATCTCTGCTGAGAAGATGCTTTTTTATAACCAAACCTTTGATCTTATAAAATGATGCAGATCAAGCCACCACTACCTTCATTAATAATTTTTTCAAGGGTTTCTTGCAATTTCATTTGAGCGTCTCCAGGCATGCGATGTAATTTATTTTGTAGCCCTTCATTCACAAGCTCATGAAGAGACTTACCAAAAATATTAGATTCCCATATTTTTTTAGGATCACTTTCAAATTCACTCATAAGGTAATTAACTAGTTCCTCGCTTTGTTTTTCTGTTCCAACAATAGGGGAAACTTCTGTTTCTATATCAGCTTTGATCATATGGATACTAGGTGCACTTGCTCGCAATCGCACACCAAATCGATTACCTTGTTTAACAATTTCTGGTTCTTCTAATGTTAGTTCTTCCATCACGGGCATGACTACACCATAGCCTTTTTGTTTAACTTCTTGTAATGCATAAAACACCTTATCATGCTCATGTTTTATATTCGACAACTTTTTAAGCAAAGAGATCAACTGATATTCACCTTCAATAGGTACACCTGTAGTTTCACTAAGAATTTGATAAAACAATCCTTCTTGTACGTTAATCTCTAATTTGATTGTTCCTTGGCCTAAATTTATTTTATCTATATGTGCTTTTTTTATAAAATCATAGTTTTCAAATAAAGGTAAGTAATCTTTGATTTCTCTTAATTTGTCAACATTCTGTGTTGTTTCTTTTACAGCTGTAATCATTTGATTCTTAAGCCAATGATTATTTTCTAAAGATTCTAGCCAACTAGGGATTGTAATATTGATCTCTTGAACTGGAAATTCATAAAGCACTTTTTCCATCATTAGATGAATATCTTCTGTTTTTAATTGAGCACAATTAACAGCAAGAACAGGAACCTGATATTTTCCACTTAATTCTTCCTTCAGCTTTATTACTTCATTATCAAAAGGGCGAGTTGTGTTTAACAAAACTACAAAAGGTTTTTGCAATGTTTTCAATTCATTGATAACTCTTTCTTCTGCTTCAATATAACTTTCACGCTCAATGTCGGTAATCGATCCGTCTGTAGTAATAACAATACCAATAGTAGAATGCTCATTGATAACTTTTTTAGTACCAATTTCAGCTGCTTCAATAAAAGGGATTTGATGTTCATACCAGGGAGTGTTCACCATACGGGGTACTTCACCTTCTAGATGTCCCGTTGCGCCTGGAACCATATAACCGACGCAATCAATCATTCTTATTTTAAATTCAACGTTTTCATCTAATGTGATATGCACTGCTTCATTTGGGACAAACTTAGGTTCTGTGGTCATGATAGTTTTACCCGCTGCACTTTGGGGCATTTCATCTTTGGCTCGCTCGCGGCTATATGTATTATCCATATTGGGAAGTACAAGTAAATCCATAAAACGCTTAATAAAGGTTGATTTTCCTGTACGCACTGGGCCCACAACCCCCATATAAATATCGCCATTGGTACGAGTTGAAATATCATGATAAATATTAAAGTTTTCCATATAAAAAGCCTCCTTATACAAAATGTATCCATACACTTTAATATATGAAGGCGATTTGTTTTTAATGATTATAAATGGGTAATATCTTGCTCTTCTGTTCTTGAACGCATCATTAAGTCTACTACAGCTTTTTTAGGATTTTTACTTTCAAATAAAACTTTATTTATTTCTTGAACAATAGGCATTTCTACTTCATATTTTTTGCAAAAAGCCAAAGCTGCTTTTGCAGTATGAACACCTTCTACAACCATATGAATCTCTTGTAAAGTTTCTTCCAAGGATTTTCCTTGCCCAATCAAAATCCCCGCTCGTCGATTACGGCTATGTAGACTTGTGCAAGTAACAATTAAATCACCAATCCCAGACAATCCACTAAATGTTTGAAGCTGAGCCCCCATTGCCAAACCTAATCGTGTAATTTCAACAATTCCTCTGGTCATTAAAGCTGCTTTTGTATTGTCCCCAAAACCTAAACCATCTGAAATTCCAGCAGCCAATGCCATTACATTTTTAAGAGCTCCACCTAATTCTACTCCAATAATATCTGAATTGGTATAAACTCTAAATTTAGGACTCATGAAAATATCTTGAACAATTTCACTTGTTCTTAAGGAAACAGAAGCAACAACACAAGTCGTTGGGATATCTCTTGCCAATTCTTCAGCATGACTTGGGCCAGATAAAACCGCAATTGGATTATCGGGTAAAATTTCTTGAATTACTTCTGAAAGCCTAAGTAACGTTTCTTCCTCTAAACCTTTAGAAACATTTACAATAATTTGCTCTTTTTTGATATAAGGAGCAAAGGCTAATATATTATCTCGCATAAAGCGTGAAGGGATAGCAATTACTATAGCATCAGCGTTTTTTACAGCTTCTTCAATATTATGTGTAAGCCCAATTTGATTTGGAATCAACACTCCTGGTAAATACTTCAGGTTTTCTCTTGTTTCTTTTAAAATCTCATTTTCTTCTTTGGTGAATGACCAGAGATTAACATGATGCCCATTTTTATGTAATAAGAGTGCTAAAGCTGTACCCCAACTTCCTGAACCCATGACAGCAATTTGTTTCATACTTTATTTCTCCTCTACTTTATTTTTAGATTGGTAGCCAAGTTTTGATTCCGTTTTAGTTACCAGTCGATAAATATTAGAACGATGCCTAATAAGTGCAGATAACATTAAAAATAAGCCAATACAAAAAACTTCATTTTCGTTGGGATAAAACAAAAGTAAAGTAATAGGAATCAAAGAAACCATCACGATGGCACCCAATGATACATATCTTGTGATTCCTATAATACATATCATAGTCAAAATAGCAATCAGCCCTAAACGCCAATCAAGGGCTAGCAAAACCCCTACAGTAGAAGCAATTCCCTTTCCCCCTTTAAAACCAAGGAACAAAGGCCAATTGTGTCCAATTACAACAGCCGCACCGCCATAAACCCCTGCTAAAAGACTAGAATCAGGCCATAGCCAACGGCAGATTATAACAGCCACGATGGCCTTTAATAAATCTCCTAAAAAAGTGAGAATTCCCGCCTTCCACCCTAAGACTCGAATGACATTGGTGGTACCTGCATTCCCACTTCCATGTTTGCGAATATCAATATGGTGAGACATTTTTCCAACTAGAAAAGCTGTTTGGAAACATCCTATAAAATAACCTATTAAAATGCTGATTATACGAAACATAGTGGATTATTCCTTTCCTTTTCTTTCTCTTATAATCAAATGCATAGGGGTTCCTTTAAACCCAAAAGCACTTCTCAATTGATTTTCAATATAACGTGCATAGGAAAAATGCATTAACTCTTTGTCATTTACAAAAATAACAAAGGTAGGTGGCTTTGTAGAAACCTGTGTCATATAATAAATTTTTAAGTATTTCCCACGATCAGATGGCGGTTGATTCATCGCCATTGCTTCATATAAAACATCATTTAACAAACCGGTACTAATACGTAGAGCATGGTTTTGAGATACCACTTGAATCATTTCAAACAACTTGTGAATTCTTTGTCCTGTTAGAGCTGAAACAAAAAGCTTTGGTGCATAACTCATATAAGCTAATTTAGTTTCAATTTCTTGCAGATAGCGATTCATTGTTTTGTCATCCTTTTCAATTGCATCCCACTTATTCACAACCACTATTGCTGCTTTTCCCCGTTCATGAGCAATACCAGCAATTTTAGTGTCTTGATCTGTGATTCCTTCTTCTGCATCAATAATTAAAACAGCTATATCCGCTCTCTCAATAGCCGCTACAGTTCGAACAATACTATAGCGTTCAATTTCTTCTGTTACTTTACTCTTTCTGCGAAGTCCTGCTGTATCAATAAAAATATAGCGATGCCCATCAATAGTTACTGGGCTATCTATAGCATCTCTAGTTGTGCCAGGAGTATTGCTGACAATGGTTCTTTCTTCCCCTAAAATCTTATTAATTAAAGATGATTTTCCTACATTGGGTTTGCCAATAACAGCTACTTTTATTACATCATCATCTTCTTCTATTTCAGGTACTTCATAAAAATGCTTTACTACTTCATCTAACATATCACCTAACCCTAAAGCCTGGCCTGCTGAAATAGGAATAGGATCCCCAAGTCCTAAATTATAGAATTCATAGATTTCTAAAGGTTCTCTTTGCATATTATCAATCTTATTAACCACTAACACAACAGGCTTCTGAGCTTTCCGTAGCATAGAAGCAACGTGGAAGTCTGAATCTGTTAATCCTTGCTTTGCATCTACTAGAAAAATAATAACATCTGCAGTATCAATCGCAATTTCTGCTTGCCTCCGCATTTGTTGTAATATATAATCACTACTCTCTGGCTCTATTCCACCAGTATCAATTAAGGTAAATGTATACTTTAACCAATCTACATCTGCATAAATTCGGTCTCTTGTGACCCCAGGTGTATCTTGGACAATTGAAATACGTTCACCAGCTAGTTTATTAAATAAGGTAGATTTTCCTACATTTGGTCGTCCTACCACCGCTACAATTGGTTTACTCATTGGTATTCTCCTTTATATCTAAAATTGCATGAATAAAATCATACCCTGTTGATTCTACAATATCTATCTGTACCTGTAAAGCCTTTTCTAACTCTTCTATAGTCATATCATCTAGCAGCTTTGGCTCATCTGCTTTTAGTAAATTTTTAGGCAAGAGTAATCTTTCACCTAAAGGTTTCCCTTCTAGTTGATTCTTTATATCTTGGCCTGTTAGAAGCCCAGAAACCGTAATTTTTTCTCCAAAAAATTCATTCGTGATACCGTATAAATAAATTTTAAAATTAGGATATTTTATTAGAATTTTCTCTACCAGAGATTTAATGTAAGGGTATACTAGCAAACCAGTTGCAATCGAAACTTCCTTTGTAAGGCTTTCATTTCCTGAGAGAGTTTCATATTTTTTAGTAAATTCTTGCTCCAATAAAGTCAACATTCCCACACCATTTTCAAGTTGTAAAAAACCATCATAGGACTCTTCTGTTGGAAAGGGCAATTCTGCTAATAAGTAAAATTCATCAGCTGCATGAATAAAATGGGTTTGATGTTTTGCGAATATTTTTTTTTGCCATTGATGGATTAACTCAATAATTTCTTTTGCATCCTGAGTAGAAAAAGATTCAAGTTGATATAATCCATCTCTATATTTGCTTAATCCTACAGGGACAACAGATACACTTTGCATGTAAGGAAGAAATTTTGAAAGTTCTTGAATTGTCCTATCTAATTCGGCACCATCATTGATGCCTTTACACAAAACGATTTGACCATTCATTTGAATATTTGCATCTGCTAACTTTTGTATACGATCCATTAGGTTTCCAGCAAAGCGATTGTTTAACATTTTTTTTCGAAGTTCTGGATTTGTAGTATGAATAGAAAGGTTAATAGGCGATAAGTGGTAGTAAATGATGCGTTCAAAATCTTCATCAGACATATTGGTTAAAGTCACATAATTACCTTGTAAAAAAGATAAACGGGAATCGTCATCTTTAAAATATAAAGTTGGACGCATATTAGGGGGAAGTTGATCAATAAAACAAAACATACATTGGTTAGTACATGAATTTATATGGTCCATTAGATCATTTTCAAATATAATCCCGATATCTTCATTGAAATCCTTTTCAATTTCTAAAATCCATTCTTCTCCTTGAGGTTTCAAAATGCTTACCTCTATAAAATCATCAGCCATATGATATCGATAATCAAATACATCTTGAATTTTCTTTTGGTTAATTGATAGCAAAGTATCTCCAGGTTCAATTGACAATTCTTCTGCAATACTATTTGGTACTACTTTGATAATTATATTTTGTTTTTCTATATTCACAGTATATAACTCCTACTTTCTCAGTCTCTTAGTTCCATAATGGCCCCTAAACTACCTCTTCTTCCTTTATGCCCGCGATGGGAAAAAAAGATGTCTTTATGACACATGGTACACAATCCCATTATAGAGATATGTTCTTCTATTATATCCGATTCTAATAAAATTTGTTGATTTACTTTCCATAAATCAATTTTATATTTTCCATTTTTCAAAGTTTGTATCCAATCATCACCTTCAAATTGTTTTTGAAAAGCATGAGCAACTGACTCATCTACTTCAAAACAACACGATCCTATAGAAGGGCCAATGCCTACAAGAATATTTTTAGGATCAGACTTATAAACAGATGTGAATTTATGGATCATTTTAGCTGCAATTTTTAAAACTGTTCCTCGCCAACCTGCATGAGCTAATCCAATAACTTTTTGAACGGGATCTAAAAAATACAAAGGTACACAATCTGCATAAAATGTGATCAATGGAACTTTAGGTTCATTAGTAATCAAACCATCAATACCTTTAATATTGCTATCTTTGTAAAAACCTTTCCCTTTATCTTCTTGAGTAACACAATAAATATGGCTTTCATGGATTTGATCTGAGTGCACAAGATCTTCAGAATCAATATCCAAAGCCTTACAAATTTTTTTATAATTTAAATATACATCTTCTAACTTATCGCCAGAACGAAGGCCTAAATTAAGTGATGTATAGATGTCTTTACTATATCCACCAAGACGAGTGCTAAAACCATGGTTCACCGCTTTAGTCCTATCAAAAGATAGGAATGATAGATAATATAAATCATCTTGTTGATGTATCATATATTCACTGCTATTCTTAGAAATATTCAAGATATTCTTCCTTTCTTTTACACTAACTCATAAATGCATTGGGAATTACATCGATTTGGAGATCTTCATTCTTTTCTATAATTTCTACTACATCAAAGCGACAACTAATATCAAACAATTTATGTTTCTGTAAATAATATAAAGCTACTTTTGAAATAACTTTTTGCTTATTTTTATGCACAGCTTCTCTAGGATAACCATATGTCAAGCTTCGTCTATATTTTACTTCAATAAAAACAAGATATTCCTCATGTTTAGCAATTAAATCAATTTCTCCTATTTTACATCTAAAATTTTTTTCAATGATTTGATAGTTTAATGATTCTAGATACGTAATTGCCAGTTCCTCTCCATGCTTACCTACGGAATGATGATTTTTCATTTATATTCACCTTATCCTGTGCTATTTTTAGTGTATCTAAGTCTTGAATAAAAATCAAGATTTCAGCTACAATTTCATATAATTCTGGGGGAATATATTCACCCAAATCCATCTGAAGCAAAGATTCAACTAAATTTGGATCTTCATAGATAGGTATATCTTGCTCTATACCTACCCCCAAAATCTTTTCTGCAATAATTCCCTTGCCTTTGGCTAACATTTGAGGGGCAGTTTGATCCAGATTATACTTCAGAGCTGCCGCTTTTTTAACTGTCTTTTTCATAAAATCACACCTTTTTATCGAAAAAAAACTTTTTTATTTCCGTTTCCTGTTGATCTTGCTTTTTCTGTGGAACCACAGAGAATTTTTCATTATCTCTTAAAAGAGAGATTGTACTTTGCATAACATAACCTTTTTTATACAATGCCTGTTGTAGATCTTTCATATGTTCTTTTAATAAAGTTTCTATCTCGTGGTTCTCTATTTTAAACTGGCAGCTAACTTGTAATTGATCCTTCTGTATAAATACTTCTAATAACCCTAAAGCAGAAAGATCTAAAGATAAAAGTGCTGATACAATGCTATCATTTGTTTTTTTATTTTTCTTTTTATTTTTCATTACATACAGCTCACCCGTTCTCATTTCTTGAGATATTTGTAAAGGAATTGGTAAATAAGATTGAGAGCGATTAAATTCATTTAAAAATTCAAGACCTTGCCGGATATGCTGTACTTCTGCGTTTAATCTTTCTATCGTAAATTGAAGATCTCCCTTTGCTTCACTTAATAAGTGGCTTAATTCTCTTTCTAAGAAGCTTATTTTTTGATATAACTCTTGATAATAGCTTGGTAAGGTCCTAGGGTTAAGAATTTCTTCAGGTCGTAAAGGTAAAGGAAAAATATCTCGTAATTTTGTTGGTAATTTTGAAGGTCTTAGAAACTCCATAAATTTTTTCATCTTTTGATGTGGATCTTCAATCTGCTTTAATAAAGCTTCTACTTGCTTGTTATATGGCAATTTGAAAGAATTGGGGGCAAGTTCTTTTCCCTCTATTAAAGTAACAAAAGATCGAATTGACTCTTGGTCTACTATTGATGATTCTATGTCTTGAAAAGGTAGATCTTCCTCTTCCATCCCATATTCTTCCACATAACTTTTCAATATTAAAAAGACTTCTTCTTTTTTCTGCTGCTCATACTGTATCCATTCTAGTAATAGTTCTTCTAATAAAACAGTAGGCAAGCTGGCCTCAAGTTGTTGTACTAATTGTTGTACTTGATCTTCTATAGAACTTTTTTCCACAATATATTCTTGAAAATAAATAATATTCTCTTTGGTTATAGGGATCTTGTTTTTTAAGAAAAAAGCCATTGTTTCAATTTGAGGTGGCTCTGCAATATGCATATAGAATAAAGCCTTCTGAATATGTTCTTTATCTATTGGCAGTTGATGGTTTAATAAGTGCTCAACAATATCAACGTTTTTTTCACTTGGGGTAATATTAGCTCTCTCCAAGGCTTGTAAGATAAAATCTAATTTTGTATTGCTTTGTTCTTTTTCAAGGACTGTAAGAATAATTTGGGAGTTAGAAATAGAGTCTACTTGAAAATATAAGCTTTCTCCTATGTCTATTTCTAAAGCAGTTAATAAATGAGATAAATGAGCTTTTATCGTTTCCCCACTTTGAAGTTGTAGTAAAAGTTCTTTATGAAGTATATCCAAAACAGTTCCTTTAATAATTTCACCTTTTTGGTAGGATATTGATGACTCTGGAATTGACATATTATTTTCTTTTGGAATTGAAATAAAACACTCTGGATCAATGCGCATTTTTTTCCCCCTTCCTTATTTACGTCTATTTAGGGATTTGAAAACTCCTGCGATGAATAGGAGATAGACCATATGTATGAATGGCTTCTATATGTTGTTTTGTGCCATAACCTTTGTGCTTGGAAAACCCATACTCTGGATACAGTTGATCCCATTGGTTCATTAAATGATCCCGTGTTACCTTAGCGATAATACTTGCTGCGGCTATGGAAGCACTATGTTGATCTCCTTGAATAATTTTTTCCTGTTTCATTGGAAGCTTGGGTAAGAGTAAAGCATCAATTAATAAAACTTTTGGTGGTGTTTGTAATTGATTAACAGCTTTTGTCATAGCTTGGATGGTAGCTTGTAAAATATTGATATCATCAATGGTTTGAGGATCAACAATGCCGATACCTATATCAAGGGCTTGTTCTTGAATTTCTAAGTACAATATTTCTCGAGCTTTTGCAGATAATTTTTTAGAATCATCGAGCCCAGGTAAATTAAACTTTTCTGGAAGTACAACGGCTGAGGCTACAACAGGACCTGCTAAAGGACCACGTCCTGCTTCATCAATTCCTGCAATTGGATAAACATTTTCTAATAAATATTTTTTTTCAAAGGTCAATAATGTTTCCATGCGCTCTTTCTCTTCTTTTGCCCTTTGAATTCTTTTTAAATGCTTTTTGATTAACTTTCGGGCACCTTTTCGTGTATCCTGTTCTAATGCCTGTAATCGAGGATTAAGCAACTCTACAGGTAATTGATTTAGTTCTTCTTCTATGCTAGTTAATGATTGATATTTATTCATAAGGATTCTCCTATTATATATTTTATATCGGAATAAAAATGTAAATAGTTAAAGATGAAAAAAATGCAGGCAAGCTGCATTTAAATCAGTTCTTCATCAGGTGGATCCTCTAATGTGAAGCGTCCTAATTTTCCACCACGAAATTCATCAAATATAATTTGAGCAGTACGTAATGTATCAATTTCTCCTCCGCTAATGAGAAAACCACGTTTCTTCCCAATAGCTAAAAACACCTCATAAGGTGTCCCCTGTAATATAGCATCCGTTATTTTATATCGTTCTACGAGAACTTTTGGATAAGATACTTGAAAAAACTTTACAAATTCCATGGCTATCTCTTCAATGTCTAGAATATCATCCTTAATTGCCCCAGTAAAAGCAAGATGAAGTCCTACCATAGGATCTTCAAATTTAGGCCATAAGATACCTGGGGTATCTAGTAATTCAAAGTCTTTTCTTATTTTAATCCATTGTTTTCCACGCGTCACACCTGGTCGATCACCTGTTTTCGCCAAAGATTTTCCTACTAACTTATTGATAAAAGTAGATTTTCCTACGTTAGGTATGCCAACGACCATAGCACGAATGGGACGAAAAACACGGCCTCGTTGACGGTCCCTCTCAATCTTTTCACGAAGCAAATCTTTTGCTTGTTCATGTATTTGGCCTATCCCTTGCCCTGTAATAGAGTTAACTAGTATAACACCATATCCTTTACTTTCAAACCACTGTTTCCATATTTGATTTTTATGATCACTAGCAAGATCAGATTTATTCATGACAATAATACGAGGTTTATTTCCTGCTAGTTGATCCAAATCAGGATTAGTGCTGCTTAAAGGCACGCGAGCATCAAGTAATTCGATAACAATATCCACGAGTTTTAAATTTTCTGTAATTAAACGTTTGGTTTTGGTCATATGACCTGGATACCATTGTATATTCATTTTTTCACCTAACTTTGCTAAAATATCTTAAATTGTTTTAGAGGCCATATTCGTACCCAAGCTTTGCCAATGATCTGGTTCTTTTTCACAGTCCCTACTTCTTCAAATCTACTATCTGCACTATGATCTCGATGATCTCCCATAACAAAATAGTGATCGTCAGGTACTGAGAAAGGATATACGACATTCCCCTTTACAATCCAAGATTCAGTAATGTAGCTTTCCTCTAGCTTCTTACCATTAATATATATATTTCCTTCTTGGATGTCAAGGAGATCTCCTGGAAGAGCAATAATTCTTTTAATATATTTCTTAGAGGGATCACCTTGATAGGGGAAAATAATAATATCTCCTTGTTGAGGGTCTTTTAAATAATAAATCCATTTATTAATAATCACTGCATCATGGTGGTGTAATGTTGGTTCCATAGAGGATCCACTAACCTTCGTATTTTGTATTACAAAAGTAATAATTAAATAAACGACTAGCAAAGCAAGTCCTAGATCCCAGATGAAGTGTAATATTTGCATTATAAAGGGAGCTCCCTCTTCTTCAGTCACATTTAGCATGACTTCGCCTACTTTCTAAGTACACAAAAAGGGACTTATTAGTCCCCTTTATTATAAAACTTCTTTTACTTTAGCTGCTTTACCTACACGATTACGTAAGTAGTTAATTTTCGCTCTTCTTACTTTACCTTTTCTAACAACTTCAATTCGATCCACATTTGGAGAGTGAACTGGCCATGTTCTTTCTACACCTACACCATAAGAAATTCTTCTTACTGTAAATGTTTCACGAACACCGCCATTTTGTCTTTTGATGACAACACCTTCAAACATTTGTAATCGTTCCCTAGCGCCTTCTCTTACTTTTGCATATACGCGAATCGTATCTCCAACATTAAAGTGTGTAATATCTTTTCGCAATTGCTCGTTTTCAATATTTCTAATAATTTCGTTCATGAGTTACCCTCCTTCCATTCTAGACGTTCTTGATTACCATTATAGTATTCAGAGGACCGCCGTACTCACAACTACAGATTTTAGCATAGTTTTTTTCAAAATGCAATCTTTTTATTTATTTGCTATGTTTCTTTAAATAAAATTTATCTTTCTGGCTTAATTGGGCTGATTCTAGTAAATCAGGACGTCGCTGCAATGTTCGTAGTAGCGATTGTTCTCGGCGCCAAGTAGCAATCTTTTCATGATGACCCGAAAGTAGGATTTCAGGTACAGGCTGATTAAGAAAAACAGCTGGGCGAGTATATTGGGGGTATTCTAACAGAGAATCACTAAAAGATTCTTGTTGAAAAGATTCTGCCTTTCCAAGCACACCTGGAATGAGCCGCGCAATAGAATCAATCATTGACATAGCTGCTAATTCTCCACCAGTTAGTATAAAGTCTCCAATTGATATTTCATGAGTTACTATAGTATTGATCAAACGTTCATCTACACCTTCATAATGGCCACATAAAAAAATTAGCTCCTCTTCTTTTGATAAGGAATGAGCCATTTTCTGATTAAATTGCTCTCCTTGAGGACTCATATAAAGCACCTTGGGAGATCTTACTGTTCTTTCTATGATGCTTTCATAAGCCCTGTAAATAGGAGGAGCTTGCATAACCATACCTGGTCCTCCACCATAGGGATAATCATCTACTTGTCCATGTTTGTTTTGTGCATAATCACGAATATTAATACATTCAATCTCTATAGTTTGCTTTTCTTGAGCTCTTCCTAAAATACTATGATTCAATGTGCTTTGGATCATTTCAGGAAATAAGGTCAAAATATAAAATTTCACAACTCTTTCAGCCCTTCCATTAGATGAACCATCATCTTCTGATTTGGAATATCAACTACTTTAATACATTGTTGAATTGCTGGAAGCAAAAGAGGTTTTTGAGATGGATTATTAGGATCTCCTACTACGTATACATCATTACTACCAGTAAATAAAATATCGACTAGTTCTCCTAAGTATTCATCCTCCATTGTAAATACTTGTAGACCATATAAATCCCCAATGTAATATTCATTTTTTCCTAATGGTAATGCCATGGACTTAGGAATTTCTACAATGGCACCTCTTAATAATTCTGCCTCATTCATCGTTGTGATTTCCTTACATTGCAAAACAATAGATTGTTTATGATAATGCAAGCGTTCAATTTCATACTTTGTTCTCTTTTGATTTTGATTTAAAAATATAAAATCTAATAATTCATAACGAGTAGGGTCATCAGTAGAAGGCATAATTTTTAATGCACCACGAATCCCATGTGTATTTACTACTTTTCCAATTTCCATATATTTTTCCATTGCATTTTGACTCCTTATACGATCTGAAAAACAATAATTATCTTTAAGCTTTAGAAAAAGGTTAGGATTCCCTAACCTTTACTGTAAAATTTCCACTACAACTCTTTTGTCTTCACGAGTTGCAGCAGCTTTCACAACGGTACGAATGGATTTAGCGATGCGTCCTTGTTTCCCAATCACTTGTCCCATATCGCTTGAAGCTACTTTTAGTTCCAACATAATGGAACGCTCTCCTTCAATCTCATTCACAGATACTTCTTCTGGGTGGTCTACTAAGGCTTTGGCAATCGTTTCTACTAATGTTTTCAAAATCCACACCTCCTGCATGTGAACTATATTCCCATTACTGTATTACACCTGCTTTTTTAAGTAAAGCTTTTACAGTATCAGATGGTTGTGCTCCATTTTGGAGCCATTTTTTTGCTAGTTCTTCATTTACTTTTAGTTCAATTGGATCTGCAACGGGATTATAATATCCTATTTCTTCGATGAACTTCCCATCTCTAGGGGCTCTGGAGTCAGCTACAACAATTCTATAAAAAGGTGCTTTTTTGGCTCCTAATCTTTTTAATCTCATTCTTACTGCCATTCTGTTTCACCTCCTTCTATGGATGTACTATTTATTAGAAAAAAGGAAGTTTGAATTTCCCTTTTTTGCCTTTCATCATTCCCGAAAATTGTTTCATCATTTTTCGAGTTTGTTCAAATTGTTTTACTAATTTATTAACATCTTGAATATTCATCCCGCATCCTTTGGCGATACGTCGTTTTCTAGAACCGTTTAAAATTGAAGGATTTCTTCTCTCCTCTAGAGTCATAGATAAAATAATAGCTTCTATTCTATCCATTTCTTTCTCATCAATTTCTATATCACCCATTTGTTGGCTCATCCCTGGGATCATTCCCATCAATTGGTTTAGAGGTCCCATTTTTTTAACTTGTTGCATTTGATCTAGAAAATCTTCAAAAGAAAATTCAGCTGAACGTATCTTTTGTTCAAGCTCAGCAGCCTTCTTGTCATCTATACTATCCTGAGCCTTTTCGATGAGAGTTAAAATATCTCCCATTCCTAAAATACGTGAAGCCATTCGATCAGGATGGAATGCATGCAAATCATCTAGCTTTTCACCCATTCCAATAAATTTAATGGGCTTTTGTGTCACAGAACGTACTGATAAAGCCGCTCCCCCGCGTGTATCTCCATCTAGTTTAGTTAAAATAACCCCGGAAATTTCTAATTGTTCATTGAAATGTTCAGCTACGTTAACAGCATCTTGCCCAGTCATAGCATCAACCACTAATAAAATTTCCTTTGGTTTAGCTGCATCTTTGATGTTAATTAATTCATCCATCATTGTTTCATCTATGTGCAATCGTCCTGCTGTATCAATTAAGATTACATCATTGTTATTATTCTTAGCATACTCAATACCAGACTTTGCAATATCTACTGGATTTAAGGTATCTCCCATAGCAAATACAGGAATTCCTAATTGACCTCCAACAACTTGAAGTTGTTTAATAGCCGCAGGTCGATAAACGTCACAAGCAATTAAAAGTGGTCGCTTCCCTTGTTTTTTTAAAAGACCTGCAAGTTTGGCAGCAGTAGTTGTTTTTCCTGCCCCTTGTAAACCAACCATCATATATATAGTGGGTGGTGTTGAAGAAAAGGTTAATTCGCTTTGAGTACTTCCCATAAGGGAAATGAGTTCTTCATGAACAATTTTAATAACTTGTTGTCCAGGAGTCAAACTTTCTAAAACTTCTCCTCCTATGGCACGATCTTGTATATTTTTTATAAAGGTTTTTACCACTTTAAAGTTAACGTCAGCTTCTAATAAGGCCAACCTCACTTCTCGTAAGGCTGCTTTGACATCTTTTTCGGTTAACTTTCCTTTGCTTTTTAGTTGTTTAAAGACACCTTGTAGCTTATCTGATAAACTTTCAAAAGCCATAAAACAGCCTCCTTACTCTTGATCTAATATTTTATAAACAAGCTTTTTAATGGTATTTAAATCATTCAAACAATTTTTGTCATGGTTTGTTTCAAGTCCTAAATATTTTTCTATAGATTCTGTACAAGATAAGATCTTTTTGGCTAAGATTTTTTTAGCTTGAAAACGCTCTAAAAGCCTAAGTCGTTGTTCGTATTCATACAATAATTTTTCAGAACGTTTTAAAGTATCATAAACTCCTTGTCGGCTAATCCCTAGATTTTTTGAAATTTCACCCAGAGATAAATCGTTTTGATAATATAATTCATAAATGTTTTTTTGATTTGGTGTAAGCAATTCTCCATAAAAATCATATAACAATGTAATTTCTAATAGTTTTTCCATATTTATCACCGTAAAGTTTTTTCCCTTTACAGATGAATTTTAAAGCATCAAAAGACTTTTGTCAATACCTAATTTAATTTTATTTAAAGTTTATTAGCTAACAATATTTTCTTTTCGCGTTGGCCACCTTTCATAATCAATAAAATCATCTTAAAAAATGTTCTATTGGTTAAATAAAGCTTTTGAAAATTCTTTAGGATTAAAAGGCTGCAAATCATCCACACCTTCGCCTACCCCAATATATTTTACTGGAATATTAAGCTCGGATTTAATTGCTAATACAATTCCACCTTTAGCAGTTCCATCTAGCTTTGTTAAAATAATTCCCGTTAAATCTGCTACTTCTTGAAATAATTTTGCTTGCTGTAATGCATTTTGGCCAGTGGTACTGTCAAGTACTAGGAGAACTTCTTTTTTTGCATCAGGGTATTCTCTGCTAATGATTCTAAATATTTTTTTCAATTCCTCCATAAGATTTTTTTTATTATGCAATCGTCCAGCCGTGTCACATATCAGTACATCTGCTTTCCTTGATTTAGCAGCCTGAACTGCATCATAAATAACAGCACCTGGATCTGAACCTTCTTGATGATGAATCACATCAACTCCTGACCGTTCTCCCCATATAATCAATTGATCAATTGCAGCTGCTCTAAAAGTATCAGCAGCTGCTAATAAAACCTTTTTATTTTGACCTTTAATCTGATGGGCTAGTTTTCCTATGGTAGTTGTTTTACCAACACCATTTACACCAATAACTAGAACAATTGTAGGACCATTATTTATTTCTAGTTCACCAGTACCTTCATCTTCTAAAAGATCTGAAATAAGTTCTGCTAAAACGTCTTTTAAATGATCTACTTCTGTAATTTTACGTATTTTCACTTCTTCACGTAAGGATTCAATAATTTTCATTGTAGTGGGAACACCTATATCAGCCATAATTAATGCCTCTTCCAGTTCTTCAAATAATTCTTCGTCTATCTTTCGAAAGGATTTTAAAACTTGGTCTACTCCCCCTAATATATTTTCCCGAGTTTTTGTTAATCCCTCTACTAGTTTATTAAAAAAGCCTTTTTTCTTTTCATTTTTTTGTTCCATTGATTCCACTACAGGGTTTGTTATATCGCCTTCCTCTAGAGATTCTTGGATTACTTCTTCTAAATCTGACGTAGCTGTAACCTCTATTTCATTTGATTCATCTTTGACTTCTCTATAATCTTGAGCAACTTCTTCGCTTTCTTTTTCTACCTGTTGTTGATCTGTTTCTATAAGCACCTCTTGGCTTTCATCTTTTGCTACTGGCTCTTTTTCCATAAGAATTTCTTCCTGCGCTTGTACAGGGTTTTCTTCTTTATCTTCCTCTTGCTCTTGAATAAGAATTTCTTCTTTTACTTCATCACTAAATTCTTTCACTGTTTTTTCCTGTTTTCCAAACCACTTACTAAAAAACTTCATATTATAAATTCTCCTTTCTTGTCATTCATATTTTTATTTATTATTTTTTCAACTTACATAGATATACACGGTCAAATCTGAAAATGCGCTAATTACTAAGTAAACGCATTTGTGGAAATTCGATCATAGGCGTGTACATCTATATAAAACTTCTAATCCCATAATTTTAAATGCTTCATATGAGATTTACAAAAGTCTATTTTTTAATATAGATATCTCTATCTATATTACTTCAGATAATTTAACTGACACTAATGTAGAAATACCCCGCTCTTGCATAGTAATACCATACAAAGTATCTGCTACTTCCATAGTACCTTTACGATGTGTAATGACAATAAATTGAGTATCAGCCGTAAATTTTTTCAAATATTGTGCAAACCTTGATACATTTGCATCATCTAATGCTGCCTCAATTTCATCTAGTATACAAAAAGGTGATGGTTTAATTTTTAAAATAGAAAATAGTAAAGCAATGGCTGTTAATGCCCGCTCACCACCAGATAACAGCATCATATTTTGCAATTTTTTCCCTGGAGGTTGTGCAATAATTTGAATGCCTGATTCTAAAACATTTTCGGGGTCTACTAACTCTACATATGCTGTTCCTCCACCAAAAAGTTCTTGAAATACTTCATGAAAGTGTTTAGATATTTTTTGAAACTCCTGCATAAATTGTTCTTCCATTGCAGACGTTAATTTATGGATAATTTGATATAAAGCCTTCTCAGCTTCTACAATATCCTCTTTTTGCTTGCTTAAAAAGCTGTATCTCTCTTGCAAATTTTCGAACTCTTCAATAGCACGAAGATTAATAGGTCCTAATGATTTTAAATATTGTTTTAATTTTTGTGATTCTTCTCTTAAAAAGGATAAAGGTCCTAGTTTTTGTCGATATTTTTGTGCTGATCCGTAGGTTAATTCATAATCGTTCCACATTCGATCATAAAGTGTATTTCTTTCCATTTCTAATTTTGCTTGAACATTCTCTAAACGAAAAAGCTCTTTTTGTAGAAGAGTTTGTTGTTGAATTTTTTCTTGTATTTGCTGTTGAAGTTGATGCCTTTCCACTTCAGTATTTTTTCGGTCTGTATCCCATTTTTTTTCTTCTGTTTCTTTTTCTTTTAACCGAATTTGGATTTTCTGTCTTTGCTCAAGAAGATCCTGAATTTTTATTTTACTATCTTTTAAATACTCTGTTTTTTGTTGTATCGCCATAAGACACTGTTCTTTTTCATTGTCCAATTGGCTTAATTCTTCCTGCAACCGCTGAATGTTATTCTCCATGCTTCTTTTATTCTCTTGTATAATAGAAATCTCTATTTGAAGTCGATTAATAGCTTGAGAAAGTTCTTCTTTAGCAGAGCGATCTACTTGTAGATAATCTTGTTGTTTTTCAATTGATTCTTCAAGATCCTGTAGTTGTTTTTCAATACGTATTTGATTGTTCTTTTCAACTTCTAATAAGTTAAAGGCATCTTGTGATTGTTCCTTAAGTTGAGTTTCTTCAATTTCGAAAGTATTTTTTTCTTCTAATAAAGTGTCTATTTGACTTTTTATTGCATCGATTTGCCCTGATCGTTCTACTTCTAGGATAGATATTTTTTGATATTCATCATTGATAGTAGCAAGTTCAGCTTGATTCTGCTGTAGCATCGTCTCTTCTTCATCTATTATTTCAGTAATTTCTTTAAGTTGAGTCTCTAATTGAGCTAATTTCTTCTTTGCATCCTTTAACTGCCTAGTACGTGAAAAAACAGAGTTATTTTTCGTTGCAATACTTCCACCTGTAAGAGAACCACCTGGATTCAAAAGATCCCCTTCCAAAGTGACAATCCGATAACGATACTGTAGCTTTTTGGCAAGATAGACTGCTTGTTCAAGGTCGGATACGATAATTATCCTTCCTAATAATTGAGTAATGATGTCTTTATAAATAGGATCATATGTAACCAAATCAGACGCCATCCCAAGAACTTCTTTGTGCTTTAAAATTTTTGCCTTTTCAGCACCTAAGCCCTGGCTACGTATTGCTTGTAAAGGTAAAAAAGTAGCCCGGCCTAATTGATTCTTTTTTAAATATGCAATAGCTTCTTTTGCAATCTCTTCTGTTTCTGTTACAATATTTTGAACATTGCTTCCTAATGCAATTTCATAGGCAATTTCATATCCTTCAGGTACTGTAATTAAATCAGCTAGAACACCATGAATATCTTTCCACTGACTTGGATCTTGTTTTTTTAAAGAGAGGATAGTTTTCACACTACGATAAAATCCTTCATATTCCTTTGTCATCTCAGATAATAATTTAGATCTAGATTGCAGTTTATGAAATTCTTCTTGCGCTGTACTATACTTTTTTTTATAATTCTCTATCCGGTTCATTTTTTCTGCTTTTAAATGTTCTAAATAACTTTTTCTTTTTTCTAAACTTTGAAGAGAAAATTTAGTTTCTTCTATTTGTTTAATAAGGGCATTTTTTTGCAGATTTTTATGATGGAGGCGGCTTAGTAATGCATTTTTACTTTTTTCAACATATTCACAGCGTTGCTGAATATGCTCTGTTACAGTTTCTACTCTTTCTCTTTTACTTTTTACCTCTGAAAGATAATTTAAGGCTTCAATCATATCTATTTTTAACTGCTCTACCTGATCTTCATTGCTAGACATAGCTGCAATCATATCTCCTAGTTTTTTTTCATCTTTAGCTAAAATTTGATTCTTACTTTTTAATTGTAATTGCAATCCTTGGGATTGAACTTGATATTTTTGTTTTTCTTCCCTTTTTTCCTTTATTTTAAAAGAAATTTGTTCATTTTCTTTATTTAATCGCTGAATATCCTGAATACAATGTTCCTGCTTTTGCTCTTGTATTTTTTCTTGCAATACGTTTTCTTCAATAGTTCCTTGGATATTCTTAATCTCCATTCTACAATCCTCAAGTTTTTGTTCTAAGATTTGAATTTCTTCTTGCTTTTGATTTTCTTGGTTCTTAGTATAATCTTGTTGTTCTTGATATTGGAGAATTTGGCTATTGATTGCATCTATTGACATGCCTGTTTTTTCACATTCTTGGGAAATAATCTGAGTTTCCTCCAAAAATATATTGGCTTCAATTGTCTTTAATTGTTCCTGGTGTTCTAAGTATTTTTGGGCACTTTCTGCTTGCTCTTGAAGGGGAGAGAGCTGATTTTCAATTTCTCCAATAATATCATCCACTCGAATTAAATTTTGTTTTTGTTCGTCTAGTTTTTTTTCTGCTTCCTGTTTTCGGTTCTTGTATTTAACAATTCCTACTGCTTCTTCAAACAACTGTCTTCTATCTTCTGGTTTTGTACTAAGAATTTTATCAATTTGACCTTGTCCTATAATGGAGTATCCCTCTTTACCAATACCTGTATCCATAAAGAGTTCATGAATATCCCGTAACCGGCAAGGTGCACGATTAATAAAATATTCACTTTCGCCTGATCGATAGACCCTCCGGGTGACAACAACCTCTTCAAATTCAATAGGTAGTAAATGAGTACTATTATCGATAGTCAAAGATACCTGCGCAAAACCTAAAGGTTTACGATTTTCAGTCCCTGCAAAAATAATGTCTTCCATTTTAGATCCTCGCAAAGTTTTAGCACTTTGCTCCCCTAATACCCAGCGAACTGCGTCTGCTACATTACTTTTACCGCTACCATTAGGCCCTACAACAGCAGTCATTCCTTCATTGAACTGAAATGTTAATTTATCTGCAAAGGATTTGAAACCTTGTATTTCTAACTTTTGTAGGTACATTTTAAATCACTCCGCTATCAATTTCTTTTGAGTTTCTCATCTTTAGATTGGATATTTTGCATTGCAATCCATGCTGCCTGCTGCTCAGCTTCTTTTTTACTTCGTCCTTTTCCAATTCCTAAAATTTGTTGCTTATGCAATACTTGCACAACGAAACATTTATTGTGATCAGGACCTTGTTCGTCTATGGTTTCATATCTAATAGGAGACGTACTATTTCTTTGTATCCATTCTTGTAAATTGGTTTTATGATCAGTGAATTGATAATGAAGGTTTTTTTGCTTGAGGTGCTGTAACAAGTGATTGCTAATATATGATTTAGCTTGCTGCATTTCCCCATCTATATAAATAGCTCCAATTACCGCTTCAAAAGCGTCACATAAAATTGATTCACGTTCTCGTCCACCTGTTAATTCCTCGCCTTTTCCTAAATATAGATGTTGACCTAAAGCTAACCGCCTTGCTGCTTCAGCTAATGATGATTCACAAACAATGGTGGCTCTTAATTTTGTTAGTTCTCCTTCTGGCAAATCAGCGTACTCTTCATACAAATAGTCACTAACAACAAGTTCTAATACTGCATCTCCTAGAAATTCTAATCGTTCATTATGGCCCCTGTTTTTTTTATTTTCATTTGCAAAAGAACTATGAGTCAAAGCCTGTTTTAATAAAACTTTATTTTGAAAGGTGTAGTTAATTATCTTTTCAAAGGATTCAACTTTTGAATGTATTTTACTTTTTTTCATGGTGCCTCCTAAAAGGTGAAATGCTTAAAATAAAAGTCCCGTTAAACAGGACTTTTATTTTAAGCATTTGCATTTTTTATATATTCCACTACATCTGCTACTGTAGCAATTTGTTCTGCTTCTTCATTTGAAATTTCTAAATTAAATTCTTCTTCTAGAGCCATAATAATTTGAAAAATATCTAGAGAATCTGCTCCTAAATCATCTTCAAAAGATGTTTCTTCTGTAATTTCAGACTCAGGGATATTGAGCTGTTCTGAGATAATTTTTCTTATTTTTTCAAATTCCATTAAGATCCCCCTTTCTCTAGTTAATCATTGAATTTATCTCGATTCATTTTGATAAGCAAAATCTTTTAACAAAATGAACGATGATACCAACTCATTTTGATAATAGTATATACAATAACCTACGTCAATATGAAATTTATTCACCAAAGATATTTTGTGTTTTTTCCACAACCTCTTGATCTATAAAGTGAAGAGATTGTTTGATTGCACTATATATAGCTTTGCTATTAGAACTACCATGGGCTTTTACAACTAAGCCTTGGAGCCCAAGCAAAGGAGCACCGCCGTATTCCGTATAGTCAAATCGATCTTTTACTCTTTTAAAACTAGGTTTAAGGAATAAAGCAGCTATTTTAGATATAAAGTTTTTAGTTAATTCTTCTTTGATAATATCAAAAAGAGAGAGACCAAAGCCTTCAGTATACTTTAATAAAATATTCCCTACAAAAGCATCACAAACTAAAACATCTGCTACACCTGAAGGTATATCTCGGGCTTCTACATTACCAATAAAGTGAATAGGAGCGCCTTCTAATAACTCATAAGCAGCCTTTGTAAGATCATTTCCTTTTTCTTTCTCTGTCCCGATATTAATAAGTCCCACTTTTGGCTGAGCAATATTTAGAACTTGTTCCATATAAAGGGACCCCATATGAGCAAATTGGGCTAAATAAGAAGGCTTAGCGTCTACATTAGCACCACAATCAAGTAAAAGAGAAAAACCTTTTTTATGAGGAATAAGGGGAGCTAGAGCAGGTCTTTCTACTTTTGGAATTCTGCCTACTAAAACTGTACCCCCAGTAAGTAAAGCTCCTGAATTACCTGCGGAAATAAAAGCAGATGCCTTTTTCTCTTTAACTAATTTTAAACCAACCACCATAGAAGAATCTTTTTTAGTTCTAATTGCGACGACAGGAGGATCATCGTTGGTAATAACCTCCATTGCCGGAGTAACTAATAAGCGATTTTTATCAAATTCATAGTTTGCTAATTCTTTTTCAAGTACGGTAGGCTCACCAACTAATAAAACTTGAATGGGAAAATCTTTAACAGCTTGTACACATCCGCGTACAATTTCTACAGGTGCATTGTCACCACCCATGCCATCAACTGCAATAATCACTTGCTTTTTCATTTGTATCACCCTATCTTAAGCACAAATAATGCTTATTTTCTATATATATCAATATACTAGAAAATATGAAAGGTTGCAATCATAAACATAAAGAATTTAAGCAAAATAAGCTTCTTAGCCATAATAAAAGACAGCGGTTAGGCTGCCTTTTTATTAACCATTTAGTCTACGTCTACAACAACTCTTTTATTATAGGTGCCACAGGCTTTACAAACTCTATGAGGCATCATTAATTCTCCACATTTACTACATTTGGATAAGTTAGGAGCTGTTAATTTCCAATTTGCTCGTCTTGAATCTCTTTTTGCTTTAGATGTTTTCTGCTTAGGTACTGCCATCTTTTACACCTCCTTGTCTTCTGGAAAAAGTGATTTTAAACTTTCAAATCGTGGATCAATTTGGTTATCTCTACAATTACATTGTTCAATATTTAAATTGACCCCGCAATGAGAACAAAGTCCTTTACACTCTTTTTCACATACTACTTTCATAGGCATTGATGCTAAAAGAGCCTGAATGATTACTGGTAAAATATCAATCTTTTGATCTTTTATCAAGTATCTGTCAGAATCCTCTTCGTCCATAAGCCTTTGTACAAATACCTCTTGGATGGGAAGATGCAATTTCTGTTTTGAAAGTTCTAGACAGCGATCACAAGGCATCTCAACCGTAGTACTTGCATAACCATCAAAATAAATTTCATTCATATTTCGATTGGTTAAAACTCCTTCTACAGTTATAGGAGAACTTAAAATAACTCCTGTATCTGCAGATAAATCAATTCTTCCCACAGGTATAAATAAAGAAACCTTCGTGGACGCCCCTTCTATATTAAGAATTTCTGCAATATTAACAATCATGTTTATCACTCCCAGAAGGTCTACTTTAGTAATTATACATAGAGGGTTATTGTTTGTCAACCGATTATTTTTTGAGTAAAGCTTTTGTTTCTCTCGCAATCATTAGTTCTTCATTTGTTGGAATAACCAATGAGTGAACTTTTGCTCCTTCTTTAGAGAAGTCGCACTCAACTCCTCGACACTTATTTTTTTCTTTATCAATCTCAACGCCTAAATATTCAAAAGAAGAGCAAATACTTTCCCTAACAAGGTGATTATTTTCTCCAAGTCCTGCTGTAAATACAATTGCATCAACGCCATTCATTGTAGCCGCATATGCACCTATATATTTTGCAATACGATACTCAAATACATCCATTGCCATTTGTGCTTCTACGCTTCCGTCATTAATCGCATTTTCTAAATCTCTAAAGTCACTAGAAATATTGGATAAACCTAAAACTCCTGATTTTTTGTTTAACATATCCATAACTTCTTGCATGCTGATTTGTTCTTTTTCTGCTAAGAAAGAAATAACAGCAGGGTCAATATCACCACTTCTAGTCCCCATAACAAGGCCTGCTAATGGTGTGAAGCCCAT
>JAAZLH010000091.1 GCA_012799415.1 Candidatus Epulonipiscium sp.
ATTCAAGCAGATATATATCAAAATGAATTTGATGTATTTAAACAACAAGAGATGAAGGAAGAATTACGTAATGCAATTAGTGAGTCAGGAATTCTTTCTTTTGGAGTCATTATCTATCCAGAAAAAGAGATTCTTTTATCTCCATGGGGAGAATATAAAATTGAAGAGTTTTCATCTAATGTAGCTGTATTAGATAATAGAGAATCTTCACAAATATTTTTTGAATTATTAGATCAATATCACATTTTAAAGATATTATCTCCTATCACAGTTTCAATTTGGGGAGAAAAAAAAGAAGTCATTCCTATTATACAAAGCTTAGAAATTGCCAATGAGCCACGGTCTGTACTTATTTTATTTATAGATTCCTTTTATTTATCTTCCTTTATTACTCGGATGACAGGAACAGCATTGCATGATATGGAGATAACGGATAAATTAGGAAATAAAATTTATAATTATCAAAATCCATTGAAAACAAAATGGAAAGACTGGGGTAATCCCAGTTATTTTGAATTAGATTCAGAAGTTGTAGGATGGAATTACTTTATGAATTATCCAAGTACACTTCTTCCTCTTAGTATTCAAAAAATACTTTTTATCATATTTTCTGGATTACTAGCCATATGTATAGGAGTAATCTTATCTTTTTTATTTGCAAAAATTAGTTATAAACCTTTAGATCTATTGTTGAAAAAAATTTCAGATAATATAAAAATAGAATCAGAGACAAGGGAACAAGGGAATTTGTGGGAATATAAATGGATTGAGGAATCGTTTCAAAATTTAGCAATTAAGAATAAAACATTGCAAGAAAAAATGAAGGCATATAAAAAAGCTGCAAAAAGCAATATATTAATTCAACTTTTGAAAGGATATTTTCAAGAACAACAAGTGATACAAAAATTACAGGAATTAGAAGTAAATTATACAGATGAAATATATTTTTCTGTATTAGTTATTCGATTTCCTTTAATAGAACAGGGATCAGAAAATAATTCAGAAGCTTTAGAAGAAGAAATAAAGAAGGAACTTATGATTTTAATGGCCTTAGAGGAAAGGTTATCTGCAGCAAATATAAACTATGAATTGGCAGAAGTCACGGTGCAAGATAGGATTTTTATTCTATCATCAGATCAAAATTACATAGAAAAAGAAGAATGGAGGAATTTTAAAGCTGCTTTTCAAAACCACTTACAAAAACATATGAAATTTACTCCAGATGTAATATATGGACCAGTAGAACAAGGACTCATAGGTATTAGCAAATCCTATTATATAGTAAATGAAGACTTGCAATATTTAGAGTTTCATAAAAATAATATTCTTTATACAGAAAAAGGTTTGCGTGATGATTTTTATTATTACCCTACGGACTGGGAAGTTCAATTAATCAACAATTTGAAGGTTGGCAACATAGATACATTTGTAAGAATATTGGATGAAGTCAAACAAGAAAACATAAAAAGGGAACTTTCTCACACAGGTATGATGACTTTATTAACTCTTATTATGGAGACAATTTTGAGGGTAATTAAAGAGTTAAATATTAACGGGTCTATTTATGTAAAGCAATTTACTAGCAAAATAGAAACAGGAAAAACAGAAGAATTATGGAATTATATTTATGAAGTCGGTAGTCTAATTTGTGAGCGAATACAGTACATCAATACTCCTGCTACAGTAGAAGAAGGAAATCAGATATTGCTATATGTGAATGAACATTATACCAGTCCAGAGATGTCGCTGAAAAATTTATCAGAAATGTTTAATATGTCTGTTTCAAAAGTATCAAAGTTGTTTAAAGAAGTAACAGGGATTAATTTTCAAGATTATATTTGCCGTATGAGAATCGAAAAGGCAAAAGAATTATTGCGTGGGGATTCATCCCAATTAACAAATATAGCACAGCAAGTTGGGTATGAACATACTTATTCTTTCAGGAGAGCTTTTGTAAGATACGAAGGTATAAAACCAGATGAATATATCCTTCAATTTGATGCAATCTCTGATTACAATATGAATTAAAGACTGTAACGAAGAAGAAAAGCAACTTGCAAGAAGTTGCTTTTGTACGTTATAATATAATAAGATTTTTAGCAAAAACACATTAGTAATAGGCCATATCATTGATTGAGTTATAAAGGAAAGTAGGAGAATAATATGAGAATAGGAATGGGTTACGATGTTCACCGTCTAGTGGAGAATAGGCCATTGATTATAGGTGGAATTCAAATTCCTTTTGAAAAAGGATTACAAGGACATTCTGATGCGGATGTACTTACACATGCTATTATGGATGCTTTACTAGGTGCTGCTGCTTTAGGAGATATAGGAAAACATTTTCCTGACACCAGCTCAGATTATAAAGATATATCTAGCATCAAACTTTTAGCTCATGTTAAGGAATTGTTAGATAAAGAAGGGTATACTATTGGTAATATAGATGCAACTATTGTTGCACAGCGTCCTAAAATGGCACCTTATATTCAAGAAATGCGAGAAAAACTGGGCACTATTTTATCCATAGATCACAGCCAAATTAATATTAAAGCGACAACAGAAGAAGGATTAGGAATTACAGGTAATGAGGCAGGAATTACAAGCTATGTGGTTTGCTTGTTAAAGAGCTTAAAAACAGCCAAGTAGGAAAGAGATTGTTTAGTTGCTAAAGCATAGTCCCTGTATTATAATAGAAACATCAATCATGATGTAGCATATAATAGGAATTACAGTAGGAGGAAATAGATATTATGAATATAACACCAGAAAGAGTCAGATTTGCCCCTAGTCCTACGGGATATTTGCATATTGGAGGTGCCCGCACCGCATTATTTAACTATTTATATGCAAAGAAAACAGGAGGATCTTTCTTAGTTCGCATAGAAGATACGGATTTGGCTAGATCTACCTCAGAATCAGAAGAAGTCATTATTCGCGACCTACACTGGTTAGGAATTCATTGGGATGAAGGCATTGAAGTTGGAGGGGACCATGGCCCTTATCGTTCCATGGAAAGACAAGAACTATACCAACCTTTTATTGATCAGTTGCTGGCAGAAGGCAAAGCTTATCATTGTTATTGTACACAAGAAGAAGTAGAAGCACAAAGAGAACAGCAAAGAGCTAATCATGAGCTGCCAAGGTATACAGGTAAATGTAGAGATCTTACAGAAGAACAAAAGGCCCAGTATGAAAAGGAAGGTAGGGTACCTGTTGTTCGTTTTAAAGTTCCAGAAGATCAAACCATCCTTGTTCAAGATTTAGTTCGGGGAAATGTAGAATTTGACAGTAATGGTGTTGGGGATTTTGTTATTGTAAAATCCGATGGAGCTCCAGTTTATAACTTTGCTGTCGTTATTGATGATCACTTAATGGAAATAACGACGGTTATTCGAGGGGAAGAACACCTTTCAAATACTCCTAGACAGATTTTACTTTATGAAGCTTTAAATGTAAATGTACCTAAATTCGCTCATGTTTCTTTAATCTTAGGTGAAGATCGTTCTAAAATGAGTAAACGGCATGGCTCTACCCATGTGGATCAGTATTATGCGAAAGGATATCTACCTGAAGCTATTGTTAACTTCTTAGTTTTACTGGGGTGGTCACCAGAAGATATTGAAGAAGAAATTTTCACTCTCTCGGAACTTGAAAAACTTTTTAGTTTAGATCGAGTAACTAAGAATCCAGCTGTTTTTGATATTAAAAAATTAAATTGGATGAATGGTCAATATATTCGAAAAGCAGATATTGATCGTATTACAGATTTAAGTATTCCTTTCTTTGTTCAAGCGGGCTATATTACAGAAGAAGAAAGTACTATAAAACGCAATTGGCTTACTAAAATTGTAGAAGCAGCAAGAGAAAGACTGGAATATTTGGAGCAAATAATAGAACATGCCCGTATTTTCTTTGATGATAGTTTGCATTTTGAAAATGAAGAAGCAGAATCTATGCTGCAACTAGAGCATGTGCCTACCCTTCTAAAAACATTTAGAGAAAAGGTAGAGGAAGTAGATGTGGTGGATACAGAGTTTGCGAGTAGCATTTTTAAGATATTACAAAAGGAAACAGGAGCTAAGGGGAAAAATCTTTTCATGTGTATTCGAGTAGCTCTTAGTGGCCAATGCCATGGTATGGAGTTAGTTGATATTTTAGAACTGTTAGGAAAAGATAAAATACTAACTAGAATAGATAAAGTATTAGCATATTTGGGGTAAATATTTGATTGTATGACGTTATGAGCAAGCAAAACTTCGTTCCTTATAGGGATGAGGTTTTCTTTTGTAAATAGAGAGAAGGGGACACGGTCATGAAATATTTAAAAGAAGAGATCAAGGTGATTCGAGAGCAAGATCCGGCGATTAAGTCAATTCTTGAAGTTTTACTTTATCCAAGTTTGTACGCCCTTTTATTTTATAGACTGTCTCACTGGTTTTATAAAAAACGATGCTATTTTGTTGCGCGTTTCATTTCACAAATGGTTCGTTGGATAACGGGAATAGAAATTCACCCTGGGGCAAAAATAGGAAAAGGAGTATTCATTGATCATGGTATGGGTGTGGTGATAGGTGAAACTTGTGAAATAGGTGATTATGTAACCATCTATCAGGGAGCCACTTTAGGGGGGACGGGAAAAGACACAGGAAAGCGTCATCCTACCATCGGAGATCATGTTATGATTAGTGCAGGAGCAAAAATATTGGGGCCTTTTGCCGTAGGAAATCATGCACGGATAGGTGCAGGGGCAGTAGTATTGCAAGAAGTGCCACCTTATTCTACATGCGTAGGAGTACCAGGTAGGATTATTAAACAAGGGGACAAAAAAGTAAACCCTTGTGAGAGTTTAGATCAAAGGCTTCCAGATCCAGTACAAATGGAATTTTGTAAATTAATTCAGCGTATTGAAAAGCTAGAGAAAAAAATAGAAGAACTTACAGAGGAAAAAAGAAATCTAGAGATAGGAGAAGGTCAATGAAAGTTTATAATACACTTACAGGACAAAAAGAGACGTTTACTACATTAGAAAAAAATAAGGTTAAAATGTATGTCTGTGGTCCTACAGTATATAACCATATCCATATTGGCAATGCCAGGCCCTATATTATTTTTGATACCTTTAGAAGATATCTGGAGTATAAAGGGATGGAAGTCAGCTATGTTCAGAACTTTACAGATGTAGATGATAGAATTATTCAAAAAGCGCAAGCAGAAAATGTAGACATGAAAGAAATAGCAGATCGATATATTAAATCAATATTACAAGACGCAGATGGTTTAAATGTTAAACGAGCCACAGTACACCCTAGAGTTACAGAAGAAATACCTGAAATTATTGAGATGATTCAAGTACTGATAGATAAAAATCATGCCTATGAAGTAGAAGGTACGGTTTATTTTGATACTCGATCTTTTGAAGGTTATGGTCATCTTTCTAAGAAAAATCAAGAGGAATTAGAAGCAGGAGCAAGAATTGCAGTTAATGAAAAAAAACGCCATCCTATGGACTTTGTTTTATGGAAGCCTAAAAAGGAAGGAGAACCCGCTTGGGCTAGTCCTTGGGGTGAAGGACGGCCGGGATGGCATATTGAATGCTCTGCTATGGCAAAAAAGTATTTAGGTGATAGTATTGATATTCATGCAGGAGGGGAAGATCTAACCTTTCCACATCATGAAAATGAAATAGCTCAAAGCGAAGCAGCTAATGGCAAGCCTTTTGCTACCTATTGGATGCATAACCGTTTTTTAAATGTAGATAATAAAAAAATGTCTAAGTCTGTAGGAAACTTTTTTACAGTAAAGGAAGTAGCGGCAGAATTTCCTTATGAAGTGATTCGCTTTTTTATGCTTAGTGCCCATTACCGCAGCCCTATTAATTTTAGTAGAGAGCTAATGGAGTCAGCTCAAAGTAGCCTAGATCGTATTAAAACATCTGTTAAAAACATGAAGCATTTCACAGAACATGCATCTAAAGATCTCCTTACTTTAGAGGAAAAAAATCAATTAAAAGAAGTTCACACCTATAGACGAAAGTTTGAAGAAGCCATGGAAGATGATGTGAATACAGCAGATGCTATTTCTGTCATTTTTGAATTAGTTAAATTTGCTAATACCTATGTTCAAGGGTCATCATCTAGAGAGTTTGCTCAAATTCTTCATGATGAAATTCTATCTCTCTGCCATATACTTGGGCTTTTAGAGCAATCTGAAGAAGATCATCTAGAGCAGGAAATAGAAACTTTAATTCAGAAAAGGGAAGAAGCAAGAAAAAATAAAGATTGGGCTACATCAGATCAAATTCGAGACCAATTAAAATCTCAGGGAATACTGCTAGAAGATACTTCAGCAGGTGTGAGGTGGAAGCGAATTAACGAGTAAAGAGATACAGAAAGAAGCGATGAATACAATGGAAAAAAATTTTTTAAAGAAAGTATATGGGGGTAGTAATGGAGATGAGAAAAGAATTCAGCCACGCCAATACTCCCCTTTGGTACTTGCTTATATAGGGGATGCTATTTTTGAAGTGTTTAGCCGTACCAAAGTGGTACTGCAAACCCAAGGCCCAGTTAATCAATTGCATAACCGATCAAAAGGATATGTGAAAGCATCTGCTCAAGCCCAAATGATCAGAGATTTAGATTCCTATCTATCGGAAGAAGAAAAAGGAATTATTCGTCGGGGAAGAAATGCAAAATCACATACCATCCCCAAAAATGCAGATCTCATGGATTATAAAAATGCAACAGGTTTAGAGGCACTGGTTGGTTACCTTTATTTAGATGGTCAATTAGATCGGCTAGAAGAACTAATCCAACTTGGCTTCCAGGCCTTAGAACAAAGAGAAAAAGATACAGAATGATTGTTTACGAAGGGAAATAAAAGATGGAAACAAAGTTAAAAGTAGAATTACTTATGTATACTCCTCAGCCGGAAAATATTGTGGCAGCTGCGGCTAAATTATGCTATTCATCCAGTGATATCCAAGGATTGCTTAAAGGACAAACCCCTGAAAAAGCAAATAAATTAATTCAAAGATTACTGTCCTATGGGCATGAATCACCTTTTGAACATATTAGTTTTACTTTTGGAGTTGAGGGTGTATCTAGAAGTTTAACACATCAATTAGTACGGCACAGAATTGCTAGTTACTCGCAAAAAAGTCAGAGGTATGTTAAGGAAGGACAGTTTTCATATATAATTCCTCCTGCTATCGAGGAGCATGCAGAAGCAAGAACATTGTATATTCAAGCCATGGAGGAGCAACAAAAGGTTTATGACCAATTGGTTTTACTGTTGTGTGAGCAACATGGAAATGAGAAACAAGCTTTAGAAGATGCTCGTTATATTCTTCCCAATGCGTGTGAAACAAAAATTGTTGTTACGATGAATGCAAGATCATTGTTTAATTTTTTTAGTAATCGTTGTTGTAATCGAGCGCAATGGGAAATACGTCAATGTGCCAGAGAAATGTTAAGACTAGTACAAGATGTAGCGCCTTCTATTTTTAATCATGCCGGACCACGCTGTTTGCAAGGACCTTGTCCAGAAGGGAAAATGACCTGTGGTGAAGTCCAAGAAGTCAGAAAAATGTTCTTAGGATAGGAGAATATACATGTCCTTACAGACAAAGAAGTTTATAAAAGGAGCCTTTATCTTATCAATTGCTGGCATTCTTTCAAAGGTCGTTAGTATCTTTTTTAGAGTGCCTTTAATTCATTTGATAGGAGATGAAGGATTTGGCTATTATCAGATGCCTTACCCCATCTATACTTTTTTAATTGCTATTTCCTACATAGGTCTTCCTTCAGCCATTTCAAAAATTATATCTGAAAAAGCAGTACAACAAAAATATGATGAAGCTCATCATATTTTTCAATACACTCTTTATCTTTTAGTTATATTAGGAGCTTTGGTTTCAGCTATATTATTTTTTGGATCAGACTTTTTAATTCGTGTCCAAGGTTGGGTACCTGCCACAAAATATGCTTTATGGGGGCTTGGGTTTTCTGCTCTTTTTGTTGCCTTAATGGGAGCATTTCGAGGCTATTTTCAAGGGCTACAAGATATGATGCCAACTGCTGTTTCACAAATTGTTGAATCTATTGCTAGAGTTGTCGTTGGTATTGGTTTAACTTATCTACTATTACAAAAGACAGGAAGTATAGCCATGGCGGCAGGAGGTGCAGCTTTTGGTACTGCAGGCGGAGGAATAGCAGGAACACTAACCTTAATTTGGCTCTATTATAGAAAAAAATCAACCATTGATAAGCAAATCAGTGAAGGTTATGTAAAGACAGAAAAAACAAGAGTACTGCAAATCTGGAAGTCAGTACTAATGATTGCTATTCCTATTTCTATTGGTGCTGCTGTACATTCTGTGATGAACTGGATTGATTCTACTTTTGTCGTACGCAGACTCATGGAATTTGGCCTCAATGCTGAAGAGGCTTCAGCTTTTTTTGGACAACTTGGGAAAGCCAACACATTGGTTAATGTCCCTCTTACACTGAGTATGGCATTAATGGTGAGTTTAGTTCCTGCTATATCGGAAGCGATACAACGACGAGATAAAGAAGAGTTAAAGGGGAAAATAGAAACGGGTCTTCGTTTTGCATTATTACTTGGGCTGCCTGCTGCAACGGGACTTGGCATATTAGCTCAACCTATATTGACCTTGATCTATGGACGGCATAATGAAGGAGCAGAAATTTTAATGTTACTTAGTTTAAGTCTGGTATTTGTTATTGTTGGGCAAGGGCTCACTAGTATCTTACAAGGGATGGGACGATTTTATACGCCCATTATCCATCTTTTAATCGGTGCTTTTATAAAAGGATGGATTACCTACTATACATTACCTAAGTGGCATGTACAAGGGGCTGTGATAGGAACTATCGTAGGATATGCAACCTATGCATGCTTAAACTACTATCAAGTAAAAAAGAGATCCGAATATCAAATGCCTTGGCTCCAGGTTGTAGTGAAGCCTATTATTGCGGCTATTATTATGGGACTAAGTGTAAAGGGAAGTTACCAAATCATTGAGAGGTTATTAAACAGTAACACACTGGCAACACTACTCAGTGTATTACTAGGGGCAGCAGTATATTTCCTCGTATTGATTTTACTAGGAGGTTTACATGCAGAGGATTTAGAACAATTTCCTCAAGGAAATAAAATTTTGCAAAAGATAAAAAAAGAAAATATATAGTTTCCTTACCGGCTAATTTATTTTAGTGGTTTTGGCGTATCTATCTATAGCTGGAAAAAGAAGGAGTGGAAAAGGTGGAACGAAGCAAAAGGTATTCAGGTAAAAAAAGAGAGAGAAGAGAGCAAGAAGAACCAAATGAATTATTGTTAGAGGGAAGACATGCTGTATTAGAAGCTTTAAAATCAGGACGTAGTATTGACAAGTTATTTGTTCAAGATACCCAATTACAAGGATCCATTCAACAAATTATTTATGAAGCTAAAAATCAAAAAACAGTTATTCAACATGTCACCAAGACAAAACTAGATCAAATGTCTACTACGGGAAATCATCAAGGTGTCATTGCTTATGTAGCTTCTTATGATTACGTAGAAGTGGAAGATATTTTGAAAAAGGCTGCAGATAGAGGAGAATCCCCTTTTATTATTATCTTAGACGAAATCAATGACCCACATAATTTAGGTGCTATTTTACGAACAGCCAATGCAGCAGGTGCTCATGGTATTATTATTCCTAAAAGACGTGCCGTTGGTTTAACATCTACTGTAGCTAAAGTGTCTGCAGGAGCCATTGAATATGTAGGCGTGGCCAAGGTTTCCAATCTAGCTCAAACCATTGAACAATTAAAGAAAGAAGGATTATGGATCGTCTGTGGAGATATGGATGGAGAAGTGATGTACAATTTGGATTTACAAGGTCCTATCGGGATTGTCATTGGCAATGAAGGAGAAGGTGTCAGTCGCTTATTAAAAGAAAAATGTGATTTTATAGCCCAAATCCCTATGTATGGAGAAATTGCTTCTCTTAACGCATCTGTTGCAGGGGGGCTTATGATGTACGAAGTTGTAAGGCAACGGAACTTTAAGTAGGCTATTGGATATCTTAACAAAACGCATATTTTGTAGTATAATGTAGATATACATTTGTTTTGAACTAGGGAAGTTTTTCTTGCTTGTAAAGGAATATTCTTTTCTAGTTCACTTGAAAAGTGGTCTTTTTATACTTTTCTTGTAGAAGGATAGGGGAAGGCGGAACAGCAGGTGGATACAGAATATTTGTTAGTTGATGGATATAATATTATCCACGCATGGGCTCCGCTGAAGGAGTTAGCCGATGAAAGTTTAGAAATGGCACGGGACAAGCTTTTAGAAATTATGTCGAATTACCAAGGATATAAAAAAATAGCTGTCATTGTGGTTTTTGATGCTCATAAAGTAAAAGGGAGTACAAGGAAAGTACAACGGCATCATCATTTAGATGTAGTTTTTACAAAAGAAGCAGAAACAGCGGATAATTACATTGAAAAGGTAGCTCATGCTATTGGACGGGATTATCGAGTACGAGTAGCTACTTCTGACGCTTTAGAGCAGATTATTATTTTAGGTAAAGGTGCAACAAGAATTTCAGCTAGGGAATTGTACCTTGAAGTACAGCAAGTAGAAAACCATATTCGCAATAAATATATAGAAGAAAAATCAGTAAAACGCAATACACTAGAAACATTTTTGGATCCAGCAGTAGCAGATTGGATGGAGCAATTACGGCGTAAAAAATAAGGAAATGAAATAGGGGGGATTGTATGCAAAATAGTAATGCAAGGGTTTATACTCATTTTCGGCCTTATAAAAAGATGGCAGATGAGGAGATTGTAGAGCGAATCCATGAGGGTGATGAAAAAGCCTTAGATTACTTGATGAACAAATATAAGAATTTGGTTCGCGCTAAAGCTCGCACCTATTTTTTGGTTGGGGCTGACAGGGAAGATATTATTCAAGAAGGGATGATTGGGCTTTATAAAGCAGTTCGAGATTATCGATCAGATAAGACCACATCTTTTAACACCTTTGCAGATCTATGTGTTAACCGTCAAATGATTACAGCTATTAAAGCTGCTACAAGGCAAAAGCATATGCCCCTAAATTCATATGTTTCTTTAAACAAGCCTATATTTAATGAGGATAATGATAATACAGTATTGCTGGATATGATGATGGAAACAAAAAATATTAATCCAGAAGATGTTCTCATTGGACAAGAAAACTTAGCATTTATAGAAGAACACCTAGAAAAATCATTAAGTAATTTAGAGTGTGAAGTACTTTCTTTATATTTAGAGGGTAAAAGTTATGAAGAAATTGCAAATCATGTAGGCAAGACGGTTAAATCCATTGATAATGCGTTGCAAAGAGTCAAAAAAAAGTTAGAAATTTATCTAGAAGAAAAAAATGCGTAACAAAAGCTAAAAAAAGCTTGACCCAAAACAAGATTTGTGCTAATATTAGTAAGCGTTGGGGTTAAAACCAACGCCATTTATTTGCTCTCGTAGCTCAGTAGGTAGAGTGCCACCTTGGTAAGGTGGAGGTCGTCGGTTCAATCCCGATCGAGAGCTTAGGGAAACAGTGATTTCTAACCATTTGGGTTATGGGGTCACTGTTTTTTTTATTACTTGCCAAAGGATAAATTCTGGTGTATATTAGGATAAAATAAAGATGTTTTAAGCAAGCTAATTACATCATAGTAAAGATAAACGCACAAAAGTTTACAGAGGAGGAAATAGAGAATGGATAGCACACCAGTTTCCAAAAATTTCATTCAACATATCATTGATAAAGATTTAGAAAACAACGTTTATGGCCAACGGGTACATACACGTTTTCCACCTGAGCCTAATGGCTATCTTCATATTGGGCATGCTAAATCTATTTGTTTAAACTTTGGATTAAAGGAACAATACAATGGATTATGCAACTTACGTTTTGATGATACTAATCCTACAAAAGAAGAAGTGGAATATGTAGAATCTATAGAAGAAGATGTAAAATGGCTAGGGTTCCAGTGGGATGCTTTGTTTTATGCATCAGATTATTTTGAACAACTTTATGATTATGCGGAAGCGATTATTAAAAAAGGTAAAGCTTATGTATGTGATCTGTGCCCAGAAGAAATAAGAGAATACCGTGGAACTTTAACTGAACCTGGTAAAGATAGTCCGTATCGTAATCGATCTATAGAAGAAAATTTAGATTTATTTCGTAGAATGCGATCAGGGGAATTTGAAGAAGGAAGTAAAGTATTACGAGCTAAAATTGATATGGCTTCACCAAACTTAAATATGAGGGATCCGGTGATGTATCGTATTCTTTATGCTCATCATCATCGTACAGGGGATGATTGGTGTATTTATCCTATGTATGACTATGCTCATCCTATTTCTGATGCCATCGAAAACATTACACATTCTATTTGTACAGTAGAATTTGAAGACCATAGACCTTTATATGATTGGTTTCTACAAATACTAGAATTTCCGGCACCACCAAAACAAGTAGAATTTGCTAGATTAGAATTAACCCATACGGTTATGAGTAAAAGAAAACTTAGAAAGTTAGTAGAAGACGGTATTGTAGATAGCTGGGATGATCCTAGAATGCCAACGATTTCTGGTCTTAGAAGAAGAGGATATACTCCTTCTGCTATTCGAGAGTTTTGTGATCGGATTGGTGTAGCTAAAAGTAGAAGTGAAGTTGATGTGGCTTTATTAGAATTTTGTATTCGAGAAGATCTCAAGCTCAAAGAGCCAAGAATTATGGCTGTCCTCGATCCCCTTAAAGTTGTCATTACCAATTACCCTGAGGGAGAGGTTGAATATTTAGAAGTGGAAAACAATCAAGAGAATCTAGAAATGGGAACAAGACAAGTTCCATTTTCAAGAGAGATTTATATTGAAAGAGAAGACTTTATGGAAGATCCACCTAAAAAATTCTTTAGACTTTCTCCAGGCAATGAAGTACGTCTTAAAAATGCATATTTTATTAAATGTGAAGAAGTAATCAAAGATGAAACTACTGGAGAAATTATTGAGCTACGTTGTACCTATGATCCAGAAACTAAAAGTGGCAGTGGTTTTACGGGTAGGAAAGTAAAGGGAACTCTCCACTGGGTGTCAGCAGAACATGCAGTAAAAGCAGAAGTTCGCCTCTACGATTATTTATTTTTAGAGAATGAAGTAGAAGATGATAACAAAGAAATGACTTTCAATGAAGATTCATTACAAGTTTTAAAAGAATGTTATATCGAACCTTCTGTTAAAGGAGCGGTACCCGGAAGTCGTTATCAATTTTTTAGGCATGGATATTTCTGTACAGA
>JAAZLH010000092.1 GCA_012799415.1 Candidatus Epulonipiscium sp.
AAATAGATATTCAACATACTTTATCTCTTTCCATGAATTAATAACCCAACTTAAAAAGGCACTCTTAGAAAATAGGCTTGAAATCAGACTTAAGCATTTTGCCAAGTATAAGGTACTAATAATTGATTGTTTTTTGCAAGTACTTTTTGCATAAAGTTGCAGATTAAAAATACAGAATATTGCACTATGCATTTTCCATAGTATTGCAAGCCCGAATTTAAGCCGGTGTACTGCCAAATCCGGAGTTGCAGGCAAAAGGTGCTAACTAACTTCTCGGATCTTCCGAGATTGATCTGTAAAGATCATTAATGCTTGATTCCTTCATTCTGTTGCTTGGCCCCGGGAACAACATCAGGTGGCAATGATGCAGGAGCCTATCAAGCATGGCCGCCGTCATCTGTTCATCATAAAGTACGTTCACCCATCTTGAAAATTCAAGGTTTGTATTTAATATGATGCTTCGGCGCTCGTAGCAGTCTGAAATAATTTCAAATAGCAGCTGGGCACCTGTCCTATCTAGTGGAACATAACCATATTCATCAAGAATTATGAGTTCTGCCTTATTCAATTTCTTTAAAAGGTTTCCAAGTGTACCAGCTTTTTTGGCTTCAGATAGCATGTTTACTAACGCCGCTGTGCGATAAAATTTCACGGGTATCCCCTGCTTACAGGCTGCAACCCCTAATGCTATTGACAAAAAGGTTTTGCCGGTGCCAGTGCCCCCATACATAATCAGGTTCCGACCTTCATTGATGAAATCTAGAGATTTCAGTTTTTCTATCGAAAGATCATTAGGAAGTGTTATTTCATCAAATCGAAATCCTTCAAAGGTTTTGATTGTATAGAATCCTGCACTACTAATAAGCTTATCTATGCGCACTTTTCTTCGATGCGATATTTCAGACGACAATAGTTTCAACAGATATTCCTGATGGGTATCGCCATCCATAGACTGAGCCATTTCAGCAAGGTTACGGCTAAGCCTCAACTGTTTACAGCAATCAGCTATTTCTTGATTTAACATTAGTCGAGACCTCCATTCTCTTAATAAATTCATCGTATGCGCAAAGACTTGGTGCTAATGTGGACATTTCCGGGATGCCCGGGTTTAGCCGCATAGGCGGAAGCTCCGGCACATCCATGTAAACCCTTCGGTATAGGTTTTTAAGGCTGTCGTTATCCGTAGCCTGGTACTGAAGGGCCTGGTCCACTGTGCAAAGCGCACTTTCGAATCCTGTTTTTTCCGTGAGCGTTGCAAGGGTTTTGAGTATTTGCCCAAGCTCGGTGTTCTTGCAGGACTCAAGATATTGTCGCATTGTTTTAGGCATCATTTCATAAATGCCCGTATATTTCAAGGCTCGTGGTCGTCTTGATAGCTGCCTTAGATAAGGGAGCCAATCCATCTGCTGTTGCTTGCTTTCGCCATAAAGCCTTCGGTGGCGTACAATTTCTCTAAAATTTTCATCCAGTATGAACACCATGTCCGAGCTTAGCACAAGATTTACAGTAGTCTCTGTATATTTGGGGGAGACCGAATACTCATGTTGGCTTTTGTTTAGATATATCTTCCCCCACTTATTGGTCCTGGCGGTGGATCTTTTACTTGTTTCAAATTGTATAGTAGGCAATGGACGAAGGACCTTTAAATCCGCCTGAAACAATTCCTCTATAGTTGAGTTATGGCGGTAATGCCCCCTTTGTGCATCCTCTTCGCACAGGTCTAAAAGGTGTCTGTTGTAATCTGCCAGGCTTATGAACCTTGGCAATGGTACGAGGAAGTTTCTACGCTGGTAGCCTACTTTATTTTCGACATTGCCCTTTTCATGGCCCTCTCCGGGGTTCATGAATATAGCACGGAACCCATAATGCTCCCGGAACCTTTGGAACCGCTCAGTTAGCGTACGTCCACCTCCTTTGATAATTTCAGTCACTATAGTCTTTGTGTTATCAAACCAAAGCTCATGAGGCACACCACCAATATGGCGGAATATCCGGTCAAGGCCCTCAAAGAGGCATTCCATATTCTCTCCATAAAAAAGCTGCAAGAAGCCTTTATTGCTGTACGGGAAGGATACCTCAAGATATTTACCTGTAATCCGCCTACCGTTTTCATAAAAATCAGCTGTGCCAAAATCTACTTGAGCTTCACCGGGCTTATGTTCTAGTGGTAGATAGCCTGTTTTGGGCCCCTTAAATATCTCTTTTTTGCGAAAGGCAACATATTCGGCTACTAGGCGGTAAGAACAATTAAAATCTTTCATTTCCTTATTTAGGCGGATATATACACGTTTTGCTGTATGCCTTTGTTTTCTTGGCGCTGATTTATCCGCTACAAGCCATTCATCTATGACATCCTTGAAAGGGTCTAGCTTTGGGCAGAAGCGTTGGTCACTAGCTGTTTTTGGAGCCGGTTCGTTGAAATCTTCCTTATCTATGTATTTACGAACCGTTCGCCAATCCAGTTTTAATGTAGCTGCTATCTGGGATACATTTTCCCCTTTTTCATAATACCTTTCTCTGATATCATGTACTTGATCCATTGTGAGCATTCTCCTTATCCTCCTTGCATTCTTTGATCAGATACAAGGATATATTATGGTGATTTTGCCTGCAATGGATCTTCTGCAATTTTATGCATTTTCCATAATGCAATTCTATGGATTTTTGTCCTGCAACTTTCTACATTTTTATTCTACAACAAACAAAAATTGCATCCGTTAATATCCGGGTTACTTAAAACCTTATTATTTTTTACTTTAAGTGGTACACAATTAGATTAGTAGGGTGGTACACATTTCAGTTGACAAAAGCAGGGGTGCACCCTCATGAAACATGAACGCAAATATGAAATAGAAAATCTTGATATTGACTCTTATAATCTTAAAGATGAAAAAAGTTTAAATAAAATAAATAACATTATTAATAAGAGATTAGAAACTATTTTGCATGATGGCAGAGATGATCTTGGCAGAAAAGCAAAAGTCAAATCTATTACGCCAGTTTATAACCAGGATGAAATTGATAATCTTTTGGTTCCTTTTGAATTTGATGAGTGTATAGGTGTTACTTTCAATGTTGATAAAAATGAAGTTTCTTTCTATGATAAAGAATACATCAACATTTTAAAAGCTGGCAATGAAATAATATTAAATGATATACACTACCAAATTTAAGCTTATATTTTATATACACAACTTGATTTAATAATGAGCTATACAAAGCTTACAATAATACTTAAATATTTACTATAAGCTTTGTACTCATAAATGTTTAGTGAGAACTGACAATAACTACATGAGAATAATACACCTCTAAATTTCCACTATCTTCGCTGTAGACAATCAAAAGGAATGTATGCTGTTCTAAATCTTGAATTTTCGTATCTACTGGTATAACAGATAATTCTTCTTTTTGCTCCCATTCAATTATGGAGTTATTATCAAAAGCGGGAATAATTTCTCCATCACGTAATACAACTGCTTTATAATTTCCCCTATCCTTAAGAAATTTATAATAAATCATATTTTGCTCGTCAGTAGTTATTTTTTTATTAAATGCCATATCTTCATTTGCTTTACTGCTTACACCAATTGAATACCAAGCTCCGTCTAAAAGTTTTGGTCCATCTATAAAAGTGATTTGATCAGTATAATCATAGCTTGTAGATTCTGCATTAAATGAGGCACTTTCCACTCCTGTCAAAACATGCTCTGCTGTTGCCTCAACTAGTATGGTTTGCTCGCCATCATAACAATCAACAGGCATAAACATTGAATAAAATAATATTTTATGTTCTTCTACACCATCTTTTAAATTTGGCTTTAACTTAATCTTTATCTTATCAGTTTCTCTGTTAGCTAATTGTTTATTATTGTAAAAATATTTTTCACGCTCCCCATCTACACTAAAACTCTGAAGTTCACCATCTACAAATAAAAGTAATGTAAATTGTATCTTGTCTTTAGAAATATTCATGAATTCAATACTGCACTCTAAATATCCGTCATCTAACTCTAAAGAGTCGTCCCTGCCAACAAGATTATCTTTTCCATCATACAAATAAAATCCTCCAGCTACATCAGATCTCTCTTCAAACTCTTCGATATCCTGCTCTGTTAATAATCTTTGCTCATTAGGTATACCTTCTTCTCTTAAAGATATATCATCTTCCATTGTAATTACATGATCAGGACTTTCACCCTTATAGCCATCAATAATAACTTTAACAACAACTCCAATGAAAATTAATACTACTACTAAAATAATACCTACTTTTAAATTTTTTGAAATTCTTTTCATAAATACACTCCTCGTATACACTGTCAAGCTCTTCTCCCTTTACTTTTTTTCTGTAGACTCCACGTTCCGCAAATGTAAACCCTAATTCTTTAACGGGAGCAGCAGGTTTCAAACCAGTTACATGTACAATATCA
>JAAZLH010000093.1 GCA_012799415.1 Candidatus Epulonipiscium sp.
ATTTAAGTAAGGTAAATAGCAAGACAGCCTTTGTTTGGCTATGCCCCGGAAAAGGTGATTTAGAAGAACAAAGTAAAGCTAAAATGGAGAAGTTTACTCCATGGAGAAATTCTGGAAATCTATTTGACGCTTTGCTAAATGGTTTTGAGGAAGAATCAATTACTTTTATTAATTGGGAACTAGTTACCAAAAGAGGTAATACAGCTATAAGAGATAGTGAGAGAAAAAATCTATTTGATAGAATTGCAGAAGCCCATAGAAACAGTATAGAATTTATGATTATCATTGATGAGGAACACTCCCATAACACAAGTAAAGCTAAAGCAATTATAGACGCTTTTTCAGCTAGCCATATAATTCGTGTATCCGCAACAACTGCCCAGAACAAACTCCATGAATTCTATGAAGTTGATGAGTTAGATGTAATTGACGAAGGTCTTATAACAAAAGTACTTTTGGTTTTAATTCAATTCCCTAATGGGCAGCCAGAAACAATTATAGCTGTGGAGAAAAAATTAGAAGATATGGGATACACCTATAATAATGGAATGGTCAGCAAGTGGATGTCAGGAGATAAAAAAGATCTACCAGATAATCTAACGGATAATGATGCTACCCCTGTCTTCCTTTTAATGAAACAGGCTATAAGCACAGGATGGGACTGCCCTAGGGCAAAAATTCTTGTTAAGTTAAGAGAAGGAATGAGTGAAACATTTGAAATACAAACCATTGGTCGTATTAGAAGAATGCCAGGGGCGAAACACTATGAAGAAGAATTATTAGATTTTTGTTACGTATATACGTTTGATGAAAAATATAAGGCTGGCCTTTTAACTAATATTGATAAGGCTTATGAGGTAAGGCGTTTATTTGTAAAAGATAAATGTAAGACTTTTACTTTAGAAAAAGAAATGAGAGATTTAGACTTTGACGGTCTTGGAGAGCGTGAAGTATTAAATAAAGTTTATGATTTTCTTATAGATAAATATAAGTTTACTGGCAATAAAGAGAAAAACAAAATGTTGCTTGCAGATAAAGGCTATATATTTGGAAATGAAATATTAGGTAAAGCCCTGCATGGACAATTTGTTAGAAGTTCTGCAGTAATGGAAAGTAAGAACTATTTTACAACTCGTAAAAAAGTTAACACCCACCTTCATGGTATCGAACTTTTACATTCTGTAGATGCGATAAAGTCAGCAATAGGCATGAAGACTTCTAAAGTCAAAACTATTTTGGAAAGACTATTTAGAAAAAGGGGTATTAGGTACAAGAAATTACTTTTATTAAGCACTGCAGAATTTTATGTTTTTGTAGTTAATAATGAGTCCTTGCTAAAGGAGGAATTTCGTGAAGTAACTTCTACAATGCATAAACAATTAAGTATGTCATTGAATCCTAAAAAATCACAGTTCTATATGCCAAAGCAGGATTTCTTCAGATATGATCCTTTAGTGAAGAGTGAGATTGAATATCTGTCTAATGCATATGAAGAATATACTTCTGGTTTTGCAACTAGTAAAGTTCGTAGCAATTCAGAGCAGTTATTCGAGCGATATTGTGAGCAGAGTCATGATATTGATGGGGTTTATAAAAACGGGGATACAGGGCAGCAATACTTCTCAATAGTCTATACTGATGCTTTTTATAAACAATGGTTATTTTATCCTGACTATATAGTAATGAAAAAAGATGGAACGGTTTGGATAATAGAAACCAAGGGTGGAGAAAGCAAAGGTAGAGATAAAAACATCGATAAGCAAATAGAAAATAAATTTAATGCCTTTCAGAGGTATGTTGAAGAAAAGAAACTCAATTGGGGTTTTGTTAGAGATTTAGATAACCAACTATATATAAATAACACAGAGTTTAATATAGATATGTCTGACAATAATTGGGTGGCTTTAGAAGATGTTTTTTAACCTTGGTCATATATTTAGCGGGAAGGAGTTTTCCTTATGGAAAATAATTTTATTAAAAGGTTACAAAAAATTCACTGAAGCAACTATAGAGTTTAATACTCATATGAATATTTTAGTAGGTGAAAATGAAGCCGGGAAAACCACTATATTAGATGCGATAAAAATAGTTTTTAACCAACAATATAGAAATATGGATAAGGCAACGTTAATTGAGTTGTTTAATATTCAAAACATAGAAAAATTCTACGGTGATCCTTGCATAGAAAATCTACCACAAATATATATTGAAGTTGGATTAGAGTTGGATTATAAAGGGAAAGATGCTGAGTATTTCTATGGAGAAAACAACAGACTAAAAAAACCTTTATTTGGGATTGTATTTGAATGTAAGTTTGATGAAGAATTAGGGATGGGTCTAGATAATAATATTAAAGATGGCAAGATTCCATATGAGTACTATACCACTAAGTGGTCAACATTTGCTGGGCTATCATATAATAAAATTAGACGCCCTTTAAACTACTTGAATATTGACACATCAATTAATGATTCCGAAAGCTCATTCAATTATTATAATCGTACTCTATTTTCAACTAGTTATGATGATAGTACAAAAATGATGGTAAAAAATATGTTTAGGGAACAAATAAAAGATGTCTTTTCAAACATAGAACTTCCAAGCATTGGGGACAAGCGTCACTTTGGTATAAATGATAAAAAAGTAGTCCTTGAATCTATCTTATCTGTTTATGAAGATTCTATTGCTTTAGAAAATATGGGTAAAGGAATGGAAAGTTTAATAAAGACTCAGATAGCTTTGGATAGAAGTAAGAGTCGACTTGATGTTATTGTAATTGAAGAGCCAGAAAACCATCTGTGTTCTTCTAATTTAAGAAAAATGATAAAGGGAATATCTGATAGAAAATCTGATTCCCAAATTATTATTGCTACCCATAGCAACCTTATTGCTAGTCAATTAAACTTAAATAATGTTCAATGGATAACAGGCAGCTACTCTAAATCTCTTAAAGATGTCAATAAGGAAGTAGCAGAGTTTTTTGTTAAAGCAGAAAATAATAATTTTCTTCAATTGTTACTATCAAAAAAAGCAATGCTTGTTGAAGGAGCAACTGAATTTTTATTGCTTCCTAAAATATACTATCAACTTACTAAAAGAGCAATTGAAGAAGATGAAATAACTATTATTTCATGCAACGGAATATCCTACAAACATTATTTAGATGTGGTTATGGATACAAATAAAAAGATTGCTGTTATAACTGATAATGATATGAATGAAGAGAAAATCAAAGATATGAAAGATTATAATAAGGGGGATATGTTTTCGAATATTTTTATGTCAGATAGTATTGAGGACTGGACTTGGGAAGTAGCGTTTTATAGAATAAATAAAAACTTATTAGGATCACTTATAAAAGTACAAGAAAATGCTAAATATCTTTTTCATGGAATTGACTATGGACAAGTGCTAGGAAAAATGTTGAACAATAAGGTAGATACTGCTTATAAGATGTTAAATGCTGAAAGTGATTTTGAAATACCACAATACATAAAGGATGCAATAGAATGGCTAAACAAATAATACTAGCTGTAGCAGGCTCAGGTAAAACCTATTATATTTGCAACTCAATAAATACTGATAAAAAGAACCTTATATTGGCTTATACTAATGAAAACATAAGTAATATAAAGCGAGAATTGATTGATGCACATGGATGTATTCCGAACCTGACTAATATAATGACATTTGATTCTTTTATTTATAGGTACTTAATATGTCCTTATGAACCAACTATATTGGAGTACTTTGGGAAAAGTAAGTTTAAACGAAAAGGGATAACAACAATGGATCCCCCACCAATGCAAATCAAACTACCTAATGGGAAAAGAGTGCCCAACCCTAAGTATTCAAAAAAAGAATGCCTAGGACATTATGTAAGTAAAGATGGAAGATATTATTGTTCAAATCTTTCGGAGTTATTAATGTTTGTTAAAGATAACGGAAGACCATTAATGATTAAAATTACAGAAAATTTAAATAAGTTTTACGATCAAATTATGATTGATGAATTTCAAGATTTTCGTAAGCATAATTATGATTTAATTATTGCATTATCCAAGGGAATTAATAATGTGTTGTTAGTTGGTGACTTTTATCAACACTCGGTATCTGCAGTAAATAATTCTGGAAAGCCTTTTAAAAAAGGGAAAAATGAAATTACATATCAAGAGTTCATAGCCTTGCTAAAAAAAGAAAGGTTTAAAATAGATGATAAGCAATTATTAAAATCTAGACGATGTAGTTCCTATATTTGTGATTATGTAAAAAATAAATTACAAATTCAGATAGAATCATGTAATAATAGTTATGGTAAGGTTATATGGGTTAAAGATAATATACAAGAAGTTTTGGAAAATGATTCAATTATAAAGTTAGTATATCAAAAGGCAAAAGCATATGCATTTACAGCAGTTAATTGGTCTTACTCAAAGGGGGATACGCTATCCAATGTTTGCGTAATACTTACAAAGACATTTGAGGATTTAGATAAAGATACATTTTTTTGCAGTAAAATCCCAACATCTACAATAAATAAATTATATGTAGCAATGACCAGAACAAAAGGTAATTTATATTTAATTAAAGCATCTGATTTTGATAAAGTAAAAAGAAATTATGAAAATAACAACAAAAGACCACACTAAATATATCACTCTCTAGTGTGGTCTTTCCTTTGCTCCACTTGAAGCTGCTCACTTAAGTTTTCATTCAATCCCTATGTGAAAGCTTCTAATAGTCCTTTTTTTATTTACAAAAACACCTATATAAATAATACCCTTCCCTATTGATAGTTATAATGGATTAAATACCAATGGTTACAAGATTTATTATTTCAAGGGATGTAATACACAAGATTATTTACACAGCTTTTTTATTAGTCATGCAGGGATTCCCCTGAGTCCTCCATATCTACAGTTACCTCAGGAGTAGATTGAGATTCAGATTTAACTGAGTTATCATCATCCACTTTGGAATCCTTGTCATTATTGTCTTCATCATCTAGGACACTTTTATATTTTTTATAATATTCCCTTTCCCGGCGTAGCATTACGGCATTAGAATACATTTGGGGTTGTTTTTCTGCTAAGAATTTTTCGTCCTTCCTAGGTACACGATCACCATTCATAATCC
>JAAZLH010000009.1 GCA_012799415.1 Candidatus Epulonipiscium sp.
AGATAAGGATAAGAGTTTATTGTCAGCTATTGGAGATATGGCCCAATAAAAATGTATGTGTAGTCGCATTGTTCATACTCTACTTAAGCCTACAAATAGGACACTCCTATTTGTATGGCTATAATTTTGAGAGAGTAAAAAAACACAAGTTAGTGTATAATTTTCATGGGCATTGGGTATTAGATTCCAAAAAGAGGAAGACCCCCACTAAGGGGGCCTTCCATATGCATAGTCAATCCTATATAATGTAATCAACACCGAAAACATTAAGGAGTGAAAGACTATGCATATATTAAGTGTAAATGATAATGAACTTAATTTCAAGGTTTTGGAGCAAACAATCTACAAAATTGTTTGTGAAGTAGCCTGTGAAGTTATGAAAGATATATTAGAGCAAATTGATTTAATGCTACTTGCCAAGCGGGACACTGAAAAATACCGAAATAAAGGTCCTAGGAAAACTTGCATACATACAGTTATGGGTGAAGTAGAATATAAAAGAAGAGTCTATGAAACTAAGAACGAAGATGGGAAGAACATGTATATATACCTGCTAGATCAATATCTAAAAAAGGAAACTATAGGTCATGTGTCTAGCAATCTGGCCGAGAAAATGGTGGAGAATGTGTTAGAGAAGTCTTATAGAAAATCGGCAGATAATATAGAGAGTATGTGCCAAAGCAGCTTATCTCATACGGCTGTATGGAATGTAGTGCAAGAATTAGGTAAAAGACTGGAAGAACAAGAGACAAGACTTATCGGAGAATATGAGAAGGGCAACTTGAATGGTAAACGAGAAATAGACGTTCTGTTTCAAGAAGCAGATGGTGTTTGGCTAAACATGCAAGGAAAAGATAGACCTAAGAGTGGGAAGAGTAGAAAGAAAGAGATGAAGATAGCAAAAACTTATGAAGGTTGGGAAAAGCGAGGCAATCAAAAAGATGCTTATTTAACCTATAATAGGACTGTTGTAGCAAGCTTTGATAAGTCTAGTGATTTTAAAAAACTATGCGATGCAACCATAGCTAAGAATTATAATGTAGATGAGATTCAATATAAAATAATAAATGGTGATGGAGATCCTTGGATAAAATCGGGCATAGGAGAGGAAGGTGTTTATTACCAATTAGATCCATTTCATCGTGCTAGGGAAATAGTTAGGGCTGTACCAGAGAAATCTCAGGCTACAAAGCTAAATGCTATGTTTGATAAAGGGAATATAGACAAAGGGTTGGAATACCTTACAGAACTTATGATTGAGTATAGAGATAATGAAAAAGTACGAGAAAAACTGTACAAATTATACGATTATCTCACTGGTAATTATGAAGGATTAATTCCATATAAATTAAGGGATATATCATTGCCCGAACCGCCTAAGGGGCTTGTATACAGAAATATGGGGACTATGGAATCTAGTGTATGTGATGTAATAAAACTAAGAATGAAGGGTAGGAAAATGAGCTGGACGAAGAGTGGTGCAAATTCTTTAGGGAAGTTGTTAGCCTTAAGAGCCAGTGGTGAGCTTTATGAGACATTAGATGCCTTATTTGATGACACGGTTAGTAAAGACAAGTTGGAGGAAATAGTAGAAGAAGTTGTACAGCTATCGGCTGCTCAGGTTAATAAGCAGCCAAAGCGCAGCGGTTATTATCCCATACAAACGGCTCCTATGCCCTTTGAGGGGCAAGCAATGACTGAGGGTAGGAGGGCTATTAGGAATTTAGTAGAAAATCGTATGCCCGGCGAGCTTGTCTTAAGATAGTAACATCTTATGGAGGGAGTAGTATGCCTATTTTCGTTAAGGTAATGGAGAAAAAGAAAAGAAAACCGAAAAAAGAAAAGAAAAACCATATAAACAAGACCATGACCTTAAAGTCAGGCTGCGTTGTCAAGCCCTGAGCGTAGCGAAGTACATTTTAGGCTTGACAACTTTGGTAAATGGTAAAATTTAAGATGTTTTTCTTGATTATTATAGAGATTGACTTTCTGGAAGAAAAAGGTGCCAACGAAAACTTGACACACACAGTGAAAATAAATATATAGAAAAAAGGGCTCAACTTTGTTAAAATATAGTTACTAAACAAAATACTAAACAAAGGAGAACCCTCAAAGTCAAGTCCAAAATAGTGTGTAATTTCCTCGGTTACCCAACTA
>JAAZLH010000094.1 GCA_012799415.1 Candidatus Epulonipiscium sp.
CATCTCGTAGTTTCAATTGGTAAGAAGGGTATTACCCTGGAACCACTAGATTTGTGGGGATGGTAGCTTTTAGGGAGAAGGTTTAAGCCTTCTCCCTTTATTTGTTTTTTAGGGATGTGTTGATAAACCCATCTTTGACACTTAAAAAGAAAAAAAAGCCTGAACCCCTTGAAAATAGAGGCGTCCGGGCTTTTCCCTCTTTATGGGAAATGCGTAATGTTTATCTTTTTTTTGTTTGCCTAAAAATTTTCTTCATTTGTTTTAAGGTCACAATTTCATAATCCGTACGAAAGCCAAATGTTTCGTGTAAAATATCAGTAAATTCAGTCCGGGTGTACGTGGGGATATAACCTTCCTTTTTTAGCTCCTTAAAATTCATTTTCCTTAAAGCCTTAACAATGGTGTTGCAAGTGAATTGTTCTTTTAGTTTCTTTTCTAAAATCCTGTAAATAACCAGCGCTATAAAACAGGTTGTGAAATGTGCTGCAATTCTATCATCTCTTTTTAGATATACGGGTCTTGCCTTAAATTCACCTTTTAAAATACGGAAGCATTCCCCGATTTCCCAACGCCTTCTATTGATTTGTGCAATTTCAGCACCATCATCTTCTAGATTCGTGCATACCGCATAAAAACCATCATATGCGGCTTCACTGTCAATCAGGTCGGTATTGAGACTATAGACCTCATTTTTGGCAATTTCCCCATCATCAGTGCAGGTTTTTCTTACAATAAAACGTTTGTAATCATTCTGACGATATTTCTTAATGTTTGAAGGATTCGTGTCAAGGGCTTTAAGGGCCCTTTCAATTTGTGAAACTCGCACCTTATTATGGTAGTCCCTATATTTGATGGAGTAAGTGACAATTAATTTTTGCTCCAGCCCATCTTCTTTAATCCAGCGCTCCTTGTAAAATATATTATCCCTATGTACCTCTTCATCCAGTTCACGGATATCATAGGTTTTTGTACTGCTGGCCAAATACCATCCTTCAGGATCCAGCGCCCACTTTTTTAGGAAAGATTTGAGCCTTTTAATGGATTGGGTGGTAATGAAAGCCCTATCCGCCTTATTGTTGAATATCCGGTTGCTTTTTGAAGCAAGCCCAGCATCTGTACAAACAACAAATCTTGACAGCTTGAAATCTGATAGGATCTTTTCCTCCAAAGGTTTTAGTGTGAGCTGTTCGTTTTTATTGCCTTCGGTGATACTAAAGGCAAGAGGTATACCGTCTCCATCCATAAAAAGGCCCATTTGAACAACAGGATTTGGTTTATGATCTTTAGAAAAACCGTATTGCTTTAAGCCTTCCCCTTGTTCAATTTCAAAAAAGTAATTGGTACAGTCATAGTAGAGAATACCGGTATTGCGTTTGGAAAAGGAAAGGCTGTTTTGATACAAGGATGATTGAATAAAATCCGTTTCCTTGGCTATGACCTCCAATGCCCGATAAATTTGGTGCAGTTCAAAACCTGGCGGCTCAAGCAACTCAGATGAAAGTTCATAGGTAGAGAGCTTTGAGGATGGAAAAAGAATCCTGCCATAAAGCAGCCTTGAGAGAATGGAATCCAAACTGTATTCAAACTTGTATTTTTTGGAGATTTCATTGCAGATTCTATCAAGCCCAAGTTTGTAGTAAATATTTTGAAGAAAAAGATAACCACCGTTAAAACTTCTTCGTTCATCCTTGTTAACCAATTTAGAGGGCGAATATTTTGCAATTACTATGGGCTCCTTGCCTTTTTCTTCAAGACGGTTTAATTTGGCAACATATTCTTTTGCCCATTCAATGGGATCTCGCCCTTTTAGTTTCTTTTCTAGCTCCTTGACAGTGCCAAGCTTCTTAACAACTTTGGAGGTTCGCTTATTATTTTCAATTATATCCTCAATGACATAAAGGGAAGTGGCATTTTTGGATTTTGAAAGTGATAATCTCACCTAGACAATCCCTCCAATCCCTTTAATTATAACACATTACGAAACATTACGATAGTTTAACTTTACAGGTTTATCAAAAAAAATGAGCCCTATCAAGGCTTACAGCGGTTTTCTGTCTATTAAAGTGTCAAACTCCCG
>JAAZLH010000095.1 GCA_012799415.1 Candidatus Epulonipiscium sp.
CATAGTTGAAGATCTGAAGATAGCCGATACATTTTATACCAGATTTAAAGGCCTGATGGGTACGAAAGAATTGAAAGATGGGAACGGTTTACTTATTAAGCCCTGTAACGGGATCCATATGTTCTGGATGGTCTATAGTCTGGATATAGTGTTTTTGGATGGGAATTGTAAAATTGTCCACCTGATAGAGAGAATAAAGCCCTGGAAGATGTCGCCTATAATTAAGGACTCTAAAATGGTGCTGGAGCTACCGGCGGGGACCATAGAAAAGTTTAATATAGAGATAGGAAATACAATTGATATTTCATGAACACAGATTTCTGTCAATACTTTTATAATAAAGTCTTTAATTAAATGCCTTTAACTAAAAGTGTTATCAAAAAAGATCCATATCGATTCATAAAGTGTAAAAAATCGTCAGACATTATGCCTGACGATTTTTCATTATAGGCATATAAATATCATTTCTTTAATAAAAACAACTCAATATATGTATATAAACCCGGAATAGCATAGACAAGCAAATATACGGGAATAATGGAAAATAAAGGAACAGAGTCTTATCAGTAGAATAGTTATGGTATAGGCCATAGTTGGTAGCTTCTTGGACATCTAAGGACTAGGTATGAGAGGTTTTACATATTTTATTTTTAGGACCTGCATTTTTATGGTGGCTGGCTAGTATAATATCTTAATGTTCAGTAAAATGTCCATCTATACTGGGATAATGTTTTATAGTTCATTATTAATAGTTGCTTTGTATATTGGGTTTATTCATAATATCAATACTGCCATAGGTCCGAATGCTGAGCATTAAAAAGCTTTCCCAGTTATTAGTTTAAATGTATTCTAGTGATTTAGTCTAACAAACAGGAATATAAAAGAAGATTTCTGAGAGGGGAGGGATTTGTTTGCAAGCTTTATTTAAAAAACTAATTAGAGACGAAAATGGTCAATCTCTAGTACTAGTTGCTTTGTTATTGGTCGTATTGATGGGTATTATCGCTTTAGCAATAGATTTGGGGTTGATGCAGTCTGCGAAGGCGAAGATGCAGAATGCTGCTGATGCTGCAGCACTAGCAGGAGCCCAGGACCTACCCAATATAGCTAAAGCTATAAATACAGCTGAGAATTTTGCTAGACTAAACGGGGTCAGTGACGGCAATATAACTGCAACGACTCCCTATAAAGACGATCCAGCCATGATTAAAGTCGTATGCACAAAGAATGTCCCATACTCTTTTGCTAGGATTCTTGAATTTACAAGTGTAAATGTGTCTGCCCAAGCAGTTGCATACAAAACATCATGGACAGGGGAAGCACTGCCATTTATTAACCTAGATGATAAATATGAAACAGAAGGATCGATCCTCCAAGGTTGGAATAAAGTTACCCCCGGTGACAAGGAAAGAATCCATGATGATGATTTAATTATTTCACCTGATAGGACCAGTGTCAGAGTAAACTATGAAGATGGAATTATATTTAAAAAAGGTAAAGATGCCAGTATAAAAGATGTAGTAGATAATATATGTAAAGAAGGAAAGACTGTATATTTGTTTAGCCTGTCCAATGATGTAATTTCTTCTGAAAAATACGTTGACGATAAATTGAAAAATAAGCAAGTAATCCCGCTTGAAGATATTGTTTTATTAGAGTGCGTAGTTGAAGAATATGACAGTAAACTACTTACCTTGAAATTCGTAAAAGTACACAATATTTCATCTGGCGACCTTCCGCCAGGAGATCCACCAAAATTAATAGAGTAAAATCGTCAGACATTATAGCTGATGATTTTTTCTTTTTAGCATATATATATCATTATATTCACAAAAACCACTCAACAAATGTTTATAGAGCTAGAAAAAGGGCGACAAGTTAATTTGGGGAAATAATGGGAAATGAAGGAATATTTGATTAATAGTAGAATAGAGTTAGTGAAACTGAGAAAAAGAGGGGTCAAACCCTTAATACCTTAAGTTCAAAGCAGCATTTGTCATAATAATATACCTTTTTATGCAAAATTATGTGGCATATGAGAACGTATGCTCCGTTGCTCCATGTTTTATATGTGATTATCATGTAATCCATATGAAACTGTTACTTCGTATACACAATTAGTATTCGGAATATTATGAATACTAATTACTAACTTAATGAAGTAACAAAATCAAATATGGCAATTTCAGTATTATTACTGATTTGCATATAAAATATACTAACACCAATACAAAAGATGTATAGGTGAACAAAATGGTAGTGTTAACTAGGCTATGAAAACACAAAAACAAAAAAATGAACCTTGAAAAGAGAAAAATATACCGGCTTGACAATGTGCGTTAGCATACATTTGCATTTATTCCACGGTCTGCTTGACAACG
>JAAZLH010000096.1 GCA_012799415.1 Candidatus Epulonipiscium sp.
AAAACCAAGGAGAATTAAAAGAAAAATGCGGCCTTTTTGGTATTTACAACTGTAACGATTGGGATACAGCTAAATTAGCTTATTATGGATTGTACGCTCTCCAACACCGAGGGCAAGAAAGTGCTGGTATCGCAGTTAATGATAATGGAAGAATTTTTTATCATAAAGAGATGGGTTTAGTTTCAGAAATTTTTGATGATGTAGTATTAGATCATTTACATGGAAAGATCGCATTGGGTCATGTTCGTTATGCTACAGAAGAAGAAAGAATGCGTGAAGATATCCAACCTTTGGTTTTAAAATATACTAAGGGACATATGGCATTGGCTCATAATGGTAATATTATCAATGCTCAAGATCTTCGTCAGCAATTAGAAGAACAAGGAAACTTATTTCAGACAACAACAGACTTAGAAGTGTTTGCGGCTTTATTATCTAGAGCAAGAATTCGTTATCATAGTATTGAAGAAGCTTTATTAGAAGTCATGACACAGATAAAGGGGGCCTATTCTTTATTGATCATGACTCCTCATAAATTAATTGCAGCAAGAGATCCCTTTGGTATCCGCCCCTTATCCTTAGGGAAAAAAGAGGATTCTTATATTTTTGCTTCCGAAAGTACGGCTTTTGATGCAATGGGGGCAGAGTTTATACGAGATGTGAAGCCGGGAGAAATTATTGTCATTCAAGAAGGAGAATTACGTAGTCTAAAGAATCATATATCTCAAGAATCTCTGATGTGTATGTTTGAATATATTTATTTTGCAAGACCAGATAGTATTATCGAAGGAGCAGAGGTATATGAAGCTCGTTTAGAAGCGGGAAAGATCTTAGCTCAAGAATATCCAGTAGATGCTGATATCGTTATCGGGGTTCCGGATTCAGGCTTAGCAGCGGCTCAAGGATATGCAGAAGAATCTGGTATTCCCTATGGTACTGGATTTATTAAAAATCGATATGTAGGTCGAACTTTTATACAGCCCACCCAAGAGATGCGGCAAGAAGGTGTTCAAATCAAACTCAATGCTCTTCGTAGTCAAATTAGAGGAAAACGGGTTGTTATGATCGATGATTCTATTGTTCGGGGGACCACAAGTAAGTATATTGTAGATGTGTTAAAGCAAGCAGGAGCCACAGAAGTTCATGTAAGAATTAGCTCTCCGCCGGTGACTCACTCCTGCCATTATGGCATTGATACCCCTCACCGAAAACATTTAATAGCTCATACCCATTCTATTGAAGAAATTCAAAAAGCCATTGGGGCAGATAGTTTAGGGTTTATCAGTTTGGAAGGAGTATTAAAAACACCTAGAGAGGCAAAATGTGGATTTTGTACCGCTTGTTTTACAGGAGATTATCCCATAAAAATTGAGGAGGATATGAAGGATGACGATGAATTATAAAAAAGCAGGAGTCGATGTAGAAGCTGGTTATAGAGCTGTTGATTTAATGAAAGATCATGTAAAAAGCACCTTTCGTAAAGAAGTAATCACAGACATAGGGGGATTTGGAGGGCTATTTTCCTTAGGATCTCATCCCATGAAGGAGCCTGTATTGGTTTCGGGAACAGATGGAGTAGGAACCAAATTGAAAATAGCCTTCCTTATGGATCGTCATGATACTATAGGTATTGACTGTGTTGCCATGTGTGCCAATGATATTTTATGTAGTGGCGCGGAGCCTTTATTCTTTTTAGACTATATTGCTTGTGGAAAAAACTTTCCAGAAAAGATTGCGAATATTGTAAAAGGAGTGGCAGAAGGCTGTAGAGAAGCAGGGATGGCTTTGATTGGAGGAGAAACAGCAGAAATGCCAGGTTTCTATCCAGAAGATGAGTACGATCTAGCAGGTTTTGCAGTGGGGATTGTGGATCGAGAAAAAATCATCGACGGTAGTACGATAAAAGAAGGAGATGTTTTAATTGGTCTTCCTTCTTCGGGTATTCATAGCAATGGGTATTCTTTAGTTAGAAAGTTAGTCAATCCTACAAAAGAGAACTTAAGTAAAGAGATGGAGGAATTTGGCTGTACTTTAGGGGAAGAATTACTTCGGCCAACAAAGATTTATTCAAAGGCTATCAATGCACTTCAAAAGGAAGTAAAAGTAAAAAGCATAGGGCATATGACAGGTGGAGGGTTTATTGAAAATATTCCACGGATGCTGCCTAAAGGATATCATGCCCATATACAACGAGGGAGTTGGCCTGTACTTCCTATTTTTGCTTGGTTACAACAATTAGGAGAGATCAAAGAAAAAGATATGTATAATACCTTCAACATGGGAATTGGCATGGTTGTAGTGGTAGGGCAAGAAGAGGCGGAAAAGGCTTTATCCACGTTACAAGATGTTGGAGAAAAGGGCTATGTAATAGGAACTGTCAATAAAGGAGAGGAAGGAATCCAATTATGTTAAAAGTCGGTGTATTGGTATCTGGAGGAGGCAGTAATTTACAAGCCATTTTAACAGGTATCGAAACAGGACAAATTCCTCAGACGGAAGTAGTTGGGATTGTTAGTAATAAAAAAGATGCCTATGCCCTAGAGCGAGGGAAAAAACGTGGTATTAATTCTATTTATATGAACCCAAAGGAATATGAAAGTGTAGAGGCCTATGAACAGGCTTTGGTTCATTATTTTCAAGAGAGAAATACAGATTTAATTGTGCTAGCAGGTTTTATGAGGGTATTAGGGGATACTTTTGTTAATGCATTTCCAAACCGTATTATGAATATTCATCCTTCCTTGATCCCATCTTTTTGTGGAAAGGGTTATTACGGTATAAAAGTGCATGAGGCTGCTTTGGCCTATGGAGTAAAGGTAACAGGGGCAACAGTACATTTTGTAGACTTAGGTACAGATACAGGACCAATTATTTTACAGAAGGTAGTACCTATACTAGAAGAAGATACACCAGAAACATTACAAAAAAGGGTTCTTGAACAAGGAGAGTGGGAAGTCTATCCAGAGGCAATTGCTCTTTATGCTCAAGGCAGAATAAAAATAGAGGGTAGGAAAGTAAGGGTTAGGGGAGGAAAATCATGAAAGTATTAGTTGTTGGGGGAGGAGGACGAGAGCATGCCCTCATATGGAAGATAGCACAAAGTAAAAGAGTAGAAAAAATCTATTGTGCACCAGGTAATGCGGGAACTGCTACTTTAGCAGAGAATATAGATATAAAGGCGACAGATATTTCATCTTTGCTAGCTTTTGCGAAAGAAAAAGCTATTGATCTTACTGTGGTAGGGATGGATGATCCTCTTACTTTAGGAATAGTAGACATTTTTCAAGAAGCAGGTATGCGGGTTTTTGGACCTACCCAAGGGGCGGCAGAAATTGAAGGCAGTAAAGTTTTTTCAAAGGACTTAATGAAGAAATACGGAATTCCAACGGCGTCTTATGAAGTGTTTACGGATTCAAAGGCAGCCATCCATTATGTGAAAGAACAACCACTACCTATTGTTATTAAGGCAGACGGTCTAGCCCTTGGTAAAGGGGTGCTCATCTGTGAAACTTATGAGGAAGCCATTGCAGGCGTGGAAGATATGATGATTCATAAAAAATTTGGCAAATCAGGGGAACAGATTGTGGTGGAAGAGTATATAGAAGGACCAGAAGTATCTGTTTTGGCATTTTGTGATGGGAAAACAGTGGTTCCTATGGTAAGTGCCCAAGATCATAAACGGGTTTTTGATGGAGATAAAGGCCCCAATACAGGAGGGATGGGCACTTTTTCTCCTAGTCCCATGTATACAGAGGAAGTAGAAAGTTTTTGCATGGAATCCATTTATCAACCAACATTAGATGCCATGGCAAAAGAAGGACGACCTTTTACAGGAATTTTATTTTTTGGTCTTATGTTAACGGCTCAGGGAGTAAAAGTTCTAGAGTACAACG
>JAAZLH010000097.1 GCA_012799415.1 Candidatus Epulonipiscium sp.
TATAGTGACCCCAAAAAGTTAGACTAAATTTTTATGAAGAGTTACTCCTGTTGGGTAGCTCTTTTTCATTGTGCTTAATTTGTTGCTTCCGACCTTAAGCCACCATCCTCATCAGACATTGAAGCGTGTCAAGAGGAAGAGCGAAGCGGCTCTTGATTCGCTTCGATGGCTGTGAGACACTTAGGCGCTTAAGGAAGTATAATGCTTCTTATATTCCACAGGACTCAGGTACCCAAGCTTTTCCTTAATTCGATCTTCATTGTAGTATCTTATATAGTTGTGGATTGCTTGTTCTAACGCTTCATAACTATGATACACATTCCCGTAATACATTTCTTGCTTCATGATGCCAAAGAAGTTTTCTGCCGGTGCATTATCTAGGCAGTTCCCCTTGCGTGACATACTCTGAAAGATTTTATTATCTTTCAATAATTCCTGATATTCATTCATTTGATAGGCCCAACCTTGATCTGAGTGAAAAGTACGTCGATATTCACAGTTACTTGTTGCCTCGACGGCTTCTTTAAGTGCTGCCATCATAGATGTTTTGTTTGGTTGAGCTGAAATTTTATAGCTCACAACTTCCATATTGAATAAATCAATAAATGGATCCAAATATAACTTTCTCAGTTGAAGTTGTCCTGAATCATCCGCGTCATAATATCTAAATTCAGTCGTATCGGTGACAATCTTCTGATGAGGAATTGTGCTGGTAAATCTGCGTTTTAAGCGATTAGGTGCGGTTTTTCCAATATCTCCTTTATAGGAGTTGTATTTGCGTGATTTACGAGTAAAGGATGTTACTTGTAACTTCAAGCTCTTCATCAGTCGCTGTACTTTATTTTTGCCGATTTGATGACCACGTCGCCATAATTCAGCACAAACACGACGATAACCATAGTCTTTATGTATCTTGCGAATATCAAGTATTTCATTTTTTAAATCTTTATCTTTGTCCGGCCGATTCACTCTTTTGAGATGATAATGATAAGTAGCCTTAGGGAAATCAAGCACCTTTAAAATAATAGCCAATGTATACGTTGTTTGTTCATGGAGATTACGGATGGCAATCACTGTTTGTTGTCTGGTTGCCGCTTGTCTGCTTCCCGCAATCTCCTCAATTCTTTTAAAAATTTGTTCTCAATATCTAGCTGTGTGATGCGTGCCTCTTGTTCTTCAATAATTTTCTTTAACGCGTCATTTTCGTTCTCCAGAGATACTGAATTTTGTTTAGGTTGATATTTCTTTTGTTTTGACATGGTTGGTGGCCTCCCTAGTGATTTAGATAAGCCATCGATACCCTCTCTCTTGAATGTCCGTAACCAATTGGCGATCAAACTTGGATTATTTATACCAAATTGTTTCCCGACTTCGCGATAGCTTAACGTTGTATTCAAGTATAATTCTATCGCATTTAACTTCATTTCGACAGTATAATGACGCTTAGTCGTTTTTACGTGAAGTCCATCTATGCCAAAATCCTGGTAGTTGTGGATCCATCGTTTAATATCAGATTTGCCTATTTGATATTTCTCTGCAAGTTGTTTGTAGCTTCTAGCTCCTGCTTCATATTCTGCAACAACTTGAAGCTTAATCTCTAAATTATATTTGCTCATAAA
>JAAZLH010000098.1 GCA_012799415.1 Candidatus Epulonipiscium sp.
AGTGGAGATTTAGCAATAATTACATTTGCAGTGACTCTTGAACAAGCAGAACAAATTGAAGCTAGAATGAAGACGGGACAAATTAGCTTTTTAGGAAGATTTGATGATAGTAAAAATTATAATACTTTAGGTTATGTATTAGGAAACTATAGTAAAATTTTCTCAGGAAAAGGCTTTGCTGAAACAGATAATTTAATGATAGAAGAAGATGATTTTGATGAGATAGATATAAATGAAAAAAAAGATGATGAAAAGGAAGATTCAGAGAAAGACCAAGATGAAAAAAATATTGAGGAAAAAGACAGTAAAGACAACAAAAAAGACAAAAATAATAAATAATTAATTATGAGGGGTTATTTACACCCCTCATAAAGAAAGGAGTTTCTATGGAAAAAGAAAAACTATTAGTTGCGACTGGAAGCAAAGAAATAGATGGAGCTATTCAAAAGTTTCCTAAGTATGAAACTGTAGGGACTGTGGTGTACAAAGATAAACTTGAGGAAACCTGTGATTTATTAAAGCCAGATATACTCCTTACAACAGAAATGCTAAATGGGCAAGAAGCTTTAGCTCCTATATTGTTAAAGGTTAAAACAAAGCATCCAAATTTAAGAATAGTATATTTAAGTGGAGAGATTGACTTAAAAAATGAAAAAGAAGTAAATATTCTATCTCTTCTTGTTATGGCTGGTGTTTTTGATATTATACATGAAAAAACAATGACTTTTGATATGCTTATAAAAGCGCTAAACACACCTAAAAACAGGGAAGATGTTGAGTTTATATTGAAAGCAGCTGAGAAAAGCTTAGGGCAAAGAAAGTCAAGCAAAGAGATTGAATTCATCATTCCTGAAGAATATAAAGAAGAAGATGAAAATATAAGAAATAATTTGTTTACAATTTCATCAATAAAGCCAGGGACTGGGAAATCTTTTGTGTCAGTTAATGTAGCAACAGCTATTGCACAATATGGAGAGAATCTTCCAAATGGAAAAAGACCTAAAGTAGGCTTAATAGAAGCAGATTTACAAAATCTATCTTTAGGGACACTTCTTCAAATAGAAGATGATGAAAAGAATATTAAAAATGCAATGACAAAAATAAGTGAGATAATAAGTGACACTGGTGAGCTTTATGGAACAGCTAGGGACATAGAAGAAGTTAATTACTATTTAAAAAATTCTTTTGTACCCTATTATCATGTAAGGAATCTAAAAGCACTGGTTGGTTCACAGTTTACTCTTGAAGAGTTAGAAGGAGTAACGAGCTATCATTATTCGTACTTAGTAGATGCTGTAATAGATGAGTTTGATGTTTTAATAGTGGATACAAACTCTGCATTAACTCATGTAACGACATTCCCACTTCTTCATATGTCTAAATATGCCTATTACATTTTGAACCTAGACTTTAATAATGTCAGAAACAATTTAAGATATAAAGAAACACTTAAAAGTATGGGGATAAATAACAAGGTTAAGTATATATTAAATGAAGACATCCCAGGAGGACACTTAAAGGATTCCTCAGAAGAATTAATCTTTACAGCTGAACACTTAGAGGATTCAGGGTTTAAACTTGAGGCAAGGATACCTATAATCCCAAAAACCATATTTTTAAATAGACTATATGAAGGAACTCCTATTGTTTTAGATGAAAACGGTAAGAATGACAACATTAGGTATGAAATTTTTAAAATTGCAAATCAAATATATCCTATTAAGGATTTCCATAAAATTGAAGAAAAAATAAACAATCAAAATCACAGAAGTAAAGGATTATTTAGATAACTAAAGAAAGGAGAGGTAAATTGGAGCAAGATTTTAAAAGTTTTAGAAGAGATATTTTAAAAGCAACAAACAGGAATATTTCTGGAATGATTTTAGAATATGAAGAGGCTATGAATGAGATAAGAGATTATCTTCAAGAAAAGATAAGTGGAGAACTTTCTGATGAAATAAAGATAAAAGAAGAAAAAGAGATAGTTAAAGATAAAGAATAT
>JAAZLH010000099.1 GCA_012799415.1 Candidatus Epulonipiscium sp.
GATTATATTATAAAGATTATAGCTTATTTTAGGTCTTTTTACCACTAAATTTAATTCTAAAAACTGACTTTACTATTGCAGTTACAATAGCTTACGCTAAAACGGAAGTTAGTTTTTCATTTAACGGTATTTTAAGGAACGAAGAATATATATCGTAACTTTACAGAAAATATTTTAAAAATAAATATAAAATCGATAATTAGTAAAAGAAATACTTTAAAATGCTATTAATAATGATGATAAATCAACAAATATTATTATATTTGTTTAATATAACTCACTGTTATAGATTATATTAGAATAAAAAGGTTACACCCTTGATGCAACCTCTAAAATGGATTATTATTTATATACAAATTCCTTTGCATAACATTTTCTTTTGAATTGAATTTAAAATTGAATTTTCAACATAGTTATTATATTGTTCATAATACTTTGCAGAAAAACATCTTAAAAAATCCTGTTTTGAAATAGATAAATAACTAAAGCTTTTTTTATTAAATTGTCTGCCATCGTATATAGCTCTTCCAAATCTTTCTTTGTTATTTCCTGAACTTAATAATAAATCAAAAAAAATTTCTTTTTCACTATGAATTTCATTAGATAACTCTTCTTCTATTTCATCTATGAATTTTAGAGGAGATATATATGATGTTGAAAATATAATATATTGTTTTTTATTTTCATTAGTATAAAAACTTCTAATATCATATCTTTTCACTTTCATTTCTCCTTTCTAATAATTATATTTTTTATATTGCATAATATTCATCAATAATCTTTAATGTGTCCTTTATTAAATTTTTAGCATCATCTATATTATCAATTTGAACTGTGCCATCATTCCCAAAAGCATCTGGGAAATCCCAATGAAAATATTTATGCCTATAAAGAACTATATGCTTATATGCTTTTTCATAATATTCTACCCTATCTTTAATTCTTAAAATCTTACTTTTAGTTCCTGTCTTTATAATTGTTTTGTTATTTTCATAATCATATGTAAACATATCTAAATTTCCAAATACACTAGAAGAAGTAACATCATAATCTCTTGATAATGTTATTTTTACATGACCTTCTAAGGCTCTCAAAACTTCAAATACTAATTCTGTGCATGTATATTCTTGACTATCTACATTTAAATTATACACTGATTTTAACAAAGACTTTTTTAGCTTGTCCGTATGTTTGTCAGAAGAATAAGGCAAATAATATTTGAATTGCTCTTCTATTATAGAAGGACTAACATTTTGATTAAAGTTATCCTCTAAATTTTGTATTACTTCCTCAACATCAATCAATTCATTCATATATGATACACACAAATTATATAAAAGTAAAGGCAAACCTTGTATCCTTATGTTATGTGTGTTTTTATTATATGTAATTGTCACAACATCATTGTATTTTCCTTTTAGCTTATAAACAACTTCCTTAAAATTTTCTTTAATTGATTTGATTTCTTTACAAAATTCTTCTTCTTTAATTAATTCTAAAACTTTTTCAAATTCAGAAAAATTTATTTTTTTAAATACCATACTCTTATTTAACTCTTTTGAAACTTGGATCTTACAATTTTCTTTTATGTATTCAGCTAGTTCAACTTTTATATCTTGTAATTTCCCTTCTTTAACTTTTAATGTTGTTTTTCCTTTAGAATTTATAAAAATAGTAAGAAACAATTTTTTACCATCAAATTCAACATTATATCTTGTTTCAATAAAACCACTGTTATTAGGTTTGTTTTTTGATTCAACTTGTACATTATTATATTCCTTATTAAAAAAATCTTTAATAATTTGTTTAATTTTAGTATTATCAAGTAATAATTCCCTATACATTATATACGCTCCCTATACCATTATATTATAATACTAGCATTATAAGTTAAATTTGTAAACTTTCATTACTTTTAATGATAGCGTCAATTTACTGTAGGAAAAAATAATTATTATTCTCCCATAAATTATGAAGAAAGTTCAATTACTTATTTCAATCACTATTAGTTTAATATCATTTTTTGGTTCACTTAATAAACCA
>JAAZLH010000100.1 GCA_012799415.1 Candidatus Epulonipiscium sp.
AGGTTTATTAAGGTAAAGCAAAATTAAAATTACAAATTATTACATTATATAATCATGGAGTTATTATTCTAATATTATTAAGAAAAATATTTTTTAATTGTTTTCCAACAACTACTTGACACTATCCTTGATGAATTTAATACTTGACAATTATTAGATGGAAGTATATAGTATATAGTATAAGATATGTATTATATATTTTAGTTTTTTAAGCGAATAAATTAACTTAATAATTTGAATATTTGAATAAGAATTTAAAGATATAATTTACATACCAATATAAATTGAAGACAATGAAGGGTTTTGATATTTCAGTATAATAAAATATGTTATATTATGAGTTGTAAAAATAATATATGAAACTATGTTATCTTTTGTTGGAGGTGATATGGAAGTTTGAATTTTAAGAAAAAATAATTATTTAAAGAAAGGAGAGAGATAATAAAAATAAAGTTGCAGTAAAAAATTCTTATAATTATATACTAGGAGGTATATTATGGCAGTTTATGAAATTAAACCCGAATTTTATAATTATGTATTTAGTCCCTACCTTGAACCAGCAGCTAAGATAAATCCCGGAGATACGGTTGTATTCCACACGGAAGACGCCTTTGAAGGTCGAATTAATTCAGTTGATGTTAAACCTAAAGAAGCTTTAAAAGATGCGAATTTTTTAAATCCTCAAACGGGTCCTGTATATATAAATGGAGCAGAACCTGGTGACACACTTGTATGTAAAATTGATAGTATTGAATTTACAAGAGATTGGGCTGTAAGTGCTATTATGGAATATTTTGGTGGGTTACAAAGCAACGATATAACAAAGACATTACAACAACCACTAGAAGAAAAAGTATATATGTGGAAATCCCTTGAAGATGGAAAGTATTTTCGTAATGAAGAGATTGGTGTAACAATTCCGGCTACTCCTTTTTGCGGTACAATGGCCACAGCACCTAAACTAGAAGCAATATCTGCTTTAGCTCCTGGAAAATTTGGTGGTAATATGGATGTACCGGATACAAAACCTGGAAATATCCTTTACTTACCTATCTATAACGAAGGAGGATTATTCTATATTGGAGATGTTCATGCTGCTCAAGGAGAAGGAGAGCTTTGTGGTGTTGCGTTAGAAATCTCTGCTAAAGTTACAGTTACATTTGATATTATTAAAGGGAAAACCATTAAATGGCCTAGAATAGAATCTCCAGATAGAATTATGTCAGTTGGTAGTGCGAAGCCAATGGAAGATGCAGCGAGAATTTCCTATGCAGATTTAATTGAATGGATGGTTGACGATTACGGTTTTAAAAAAATGGATGCTTATCAGCTCTTATCACAAGTTGGAGAACTATATGTAGGCAACATGGTAGATATTGTATATTCCCTATGTGCATCCATAGACAAAAAATATTTAAAACAAGATAAATAATTAGAGTGATTCTAATATAAGAATCCTTTACTATTGATATATCAGAATTACTATTTTCTTTATTTTTTGCCATTTAACAAGTTAAGATTATCAATGAAAACAATTTTATAGGTTTCAACACTTATAACGAGATATACAATTGGAGAGCTTGGTAGAATCAATTAATATAGTAAAATATAATTTAAAAAACCATTTTTACTGTAGCATTTGTCTTGCTCTCCAATTTATAATCTCGTATAGTTTCAGCATAGCATTTTCTTTTATTTATGGCTATTAGTGACCCTATAGGGGAACTTAAAAGTTCTATTTAATCTTTCAATAATTTGTTTTAACCAACGATACTCTTTGGAAATTAGAGTATCATTAGTAAGAGCAAACGTAAAAAGTAAGGAGGATTATCATGGGAATAAAAGATGTAGCAAGTGCAAGATATAAATGGGTTATTTTGCTTATTAATGCATTTATATGTGCATTAGCTTACTCAGGATTGACTACTTGGACTATGGCTCTCCCAAGTTTAACGGAAACATTTAAAATTTCTGGTGCAACCGCTAGTTTAGGTTCGTCAGTATTTATGGCTGGATATGCAGTAGGAAGCTTTGTAGAAGCACATGTTGCTGCTAAAAAGGGATATCGTACAGCAGGCCTTTTAGGATTAAGTTTTATGGTAATAGGTCTTTTCGGTGTTACAATAGCACCTAATTTTGCCTTAGTTCTTTTATTTAGATTTATGCAGGGCTGGGGAATCTTGTGGTTGGTCGGAGTTAATAGTAGCGTCGCTTGGTTTCCGCCAGCTAAACGTGGATTTGCATCTGGTGTTATAGGAGCTTCACTTACTCTTGGTATAGGCATGGGTGGACTTGTTGCAACAGGTTTAATGTCTATAGCTGGAACGTGGCAAGGAGCATTTAGAATTTTTGCAGTTATATTATTAATTTCATCAATATTATGGGGAATTTTAATGAAAACCCCACCTAAAGGCTTATATGCAGAAGATATTATTGACCCAGATATATCAAATATAAAAGAAACTAAGAAAACAGTTAATATTTATAAGACACCTGCAGTTTGGCTATGTGTTGCAGTCTTATTTTTCAATGCTTGGGCATTAATTGGTTTTAATACTATATCAAGTCCATACATATTAAGCCTAGGCTATACAGAAGTTCAAGCAGGATTAGTAGTCTTATTTTCTGGTTTAATTGGAGTAATATCAACAGTTCTTGGTGGAGCTATTTCAGATGTACTTGTTAAAAAAGGCACAGTACCGCTTAAGGCACGTGCACTTACCCAAGCTATACCTGGTTTTGGAGTTGCAGCAATAACATTATTTATATATCCAGCAATAGCTCCTATATCCTTTTCTATAGCTTTAATTGGATCGGTATTAGTGGGATGGGGAGTCCCTGTAACTAATGCAACATCTGGAGCATTACCAATGGACTTACTTAACAATGAAGAAGCAGCGAGTAAAATGTTTGGACTTAACATATTACTTGGTCTCGGATTAGGCGGATTAATAGTTCCTTATGTAGCAAATCTTGTGGCAGAAAATGTAGGATATAATGTTGCAATGTATATTTTAGGAGCAGGTGCTTTAATTGGAGCTATCGTTAGTTTAATTCTTCCTAAGTTTGAACTTAAGGATTAAAAATTAAATATACGCCGCTCTTAATTTTACTTTTTTATAAAGTAGGAAACAATGATTTATTTACTTTATTCCTACTTTATTACAATATGGTTCAGTATAGGTTGTTTTTATAATCCATACTGAACCATTAAGTATTCATATTTAATACACTTGTAAACTCCTTTATTCAAATTCCTTTTTAAAATTGAATTAATTTATTAGCCTCGTCTAAAATCTGGTGTGTATTTTATCTAGCTTGTTTGTATATTTCTCAGAATAGAAAACAACGTTTCTATCATATTAACATCTAATATATCTATGAATATATAAAATCAAATCCTTCTTGTATTTATAAAAATAACCTAAAAAGGAAGCCGTAAAAAATGTAAAAGATATATTTTAAATAATTGGGAATGTATAAAAAGGCGTTATGATAAAGAATACATAGGTTGTAGCGCAGAAGGATATGTAAGCCATATATTATCTGATAGGCTTAGTTCAAGGCCATTAGGATGGAGTTTAATTGGTGCAGACCAAATGGCAAGACTAAGGGTTTATGATGCTAATGGTGGGGATGTTTATGAATTAATGAAGAGAAAAAAGAAGGAAACCAAAAAAGAACAAAGGTTAATAGAATTAGAAAAAAGGATAGTAAAAAGAAAGGTAAATACAAAATAAGTATAAATAATATACCTTAGATAAATGATGGAAGATCTACTTGGCAAAGGAATAATTAATCTAGATAGTTGCAGAATAGGATTTTAAGATTATTAGAGTTTATCCACAGTTTAAATTTAAGATATGGAAATAATGTATTGAAAACATCAGATTATACACAGAAAAGAGCATAAAAAACTAAAGGAGGAAAATGAAATATTAAAAAAGGCTATGCTATATTCGTAAAGAAATAAATCCTGATATACTATTTCAAATAATTAAAGCTAATTCTACTGTACACAGCATAGATACTATGTGTAAGGTACTAAAATATCCAAGAAGTCTAGAGAAATCAAACATATGTGACACAGACCTCTGAAAAACTTTCTCTGAATAATGCTGTAGATTTTAAAAATTGCTAATAATTATTTTGTCAAGGAGGAAAGCGATAGCGATCCTTGATTAAATA
>JAAZLH010000101.1 GCA_012799415.1 Candidatus Epulonipiscium sp.
CTATTTGCATTTTTTCCTTCACTAGAACTTTCTAGCAAATCTTGAATTTTGTTTTCTCTTAATAAAAATAACAGAGTTGTTCTAGCCTGATTAATACTTGAGGGCGGATAGATACAAGTAATAATTCTCTCTGTATCATTTACTGTCTCTCCAGGGCGAATTTGATTTTTACCAATGGTCCTTATGGTATGTATAAATTCTTCTTCTGGCCAATCTTTATAGTTATAAATATATTTGGTGAAGAACTCTATAGGATATCCTCCTCGACTTGTATATAAATTTTGATCTCCACTCATATATAAGATTACTTCATCTACTAAAAGATTAGCTGCAATATAAGATTTTAGTTCGTTTCTAATTTTAATATCCCGTATCGGAGTAGGATCCATAGAAAAATAAGAGTGCAGATTTTGATTTACGCTTAGAATTTGGTAACGAGTACGATTTAATTGCTCCATCTCATTATCAATAGAGTATTTTGATTTTCTTAAAGAGTTAAGTGTGTCCTCAATAACTTCTTCTTTAAACGCCTTTATTAAGTAGGTATGAATAAAAAAGCTTAAAATAAGCACAGGTACTACAAGTATCAGTACATATGAAATAAGATATTTCAAAAAGATTTGTGATTGCCTGTTAATTCCTTTTAGTTGAATCCTCATAGCTGCCCCCCATTTATCATAGAAAAACTAACCTTTATTTTATCCCATTTTACTTTCTTTGTCTATTTCTCTACTTCGGTAGTTTTATCAAGTTCTTATTGCCTGTAAGTAGTTCTTGTTTTACGAACTAACTTATATTTTCTTTATTTACACAAATTAAAATTCTGCTAAAATATCAAAAAAATGTATACGGTAATACCACGTATACATTTCCCCTCCTTCTATCTATCTTTCTTTTTTTATTCCTTCATATGTATTTGGCATATTTTTTTATCAAATCCTTTGGCAACTTCTATCCTTAAATTATCAGTAATGATCAAAAATATCAATATTCAAATTTTTATATACATCTTTTTATATAAAAACACTAAGTGATTCATTGAGTTTTATATTGTAAGACTCAATGAATCACTTAAAATAACACAAAAGGAAACCTAAACCTGAAATATTAGATCTAATATATCTTGAACACGTTGCTGAAACTCTGCATTGTATTTATATTCTGGAGGTAGGCTTTACACTAAATTCAAATTCCAATTTGTCTTTCCCCGATATTAAATACTCATCATGTACTGGAGCGCCCCAACTATCATCTCCCCCTACCCCCATTTGCTTTTTGGATATGGTGAGAACGGTATGATGGATATTTGGTAAATCATAAGGATGATATGCATTTTCTAGCTCATGGCAAGTATAAGGCAAGGCACTAAATTCCATTGGAAGCCTACTAGATATTTGTAGACCAAAGCCTTGATTGTCTTTCACTTCTGCCCATCGAACTTCTGTCTTATTCCCTGTTTCTTGTGGAATCACATAAGGTGCTATATTGTCTTTGACTTTATTCTCAAAAATCCCTATTCTAGCTCCATGTTTTCGATCTGAATAACTTTCTTCAGGTCCATTGCCATACCACATTAGGTTTTCATAATCCGCAGGTATCTTAAAACTAAGCCCAAAGGCAGGCATATTAAAAATTTCTTCCTGGCCATCATAGCTCATTTTAACTTTTATCTCACCGTCACCATAGACTGTGTAACTGATGGTACAATGAGTTTTTGGGGTGGTCCACAAATCATAAGTATAGGTAATCCTTGCATGATACTGGTCATAGTCTAATTTACATCCGATGGATTTAGCATATAGGCTGGCTATTTTCCACTGAGCACTCTTTTGAGCCATTTGATTCCCACGATCATTGTCTGTCATGGCTCGCCAAAAGTTTGGCATTGGTGATGTATTTAGCATTTCTTTCCCTGCATATTGGAAGGAAACAGGTGCACCGATGACCTTAGAAAAAACAATGTGAAAATCTCTTCCTTTGACTCCAATATTACTTGGGCATTTTTCCACTTGAACAGGCAAATAACAACTTGTCTCTATGTCTTCTTGTACTGTATAAACATGTTGACCAAAAGCCACCTCATGTCCTCTTTTTGCCCACTTCATATCTTTGGCAAGGACCAAGCTTGTATCTACACTATATTCACCACCCCTATCTTGAAGTGGAATAGGTAATGAAATAATTGCTTCGCTTTGTGGGGGAACATCCGTATCAACTATTCCTTCTAAAATGGTGATTCCCTCTCTTTTTAATATCCATCGCAATTCAAATTCCTTCGTATTAGTAAAAAGGCTCGTATTTTTAATTACCACTGCATTTTTAGAAGGTATTAGTTTAAAATCTTGGTATAGATATTTGATTTCTTGCATCTTGGGTGAGGGGCGTCGATCTGCAAATACAATTCCATTAATACAGAAGTTGTAATCTGTAGGACGATCACCAAAATCACCACCAAAAGCAATATATTCTTCCCCATATCGATCTTTGGCCATAATTCCTTGATCAATATAATCCCAGATAAATCCTCCCTGATACATAGGATATTTATCTTCTAATTCAATATACTTATGCATACCTCCATTGGAATTACCCATAGCATGAGTATATTCACAAAGAAGAAAAGGTTTATCCGGATTATCATTCAAATACGCCTCTATCTCAGGGACTTTTGAATACATTCTACTTTCCATATCGGATGTATCGTTGAACCGTCTATCATGAACAACCCCTTCATAATGAACTAGACGAGTCTGGTCTCTATTTCTAAAGTATTCAGACATCTTATAAAGATTTTCTCCTCCATAAGATTCATTACCACAGGACCACATCAGAATAGATGGATGATTTTTATCCCTTTCTAGCATAGATTTAGCCCGATCTAAAACTGTACCTAACCATTCTGGTTTTCCATCAGGTACAGTGATACCTTGTTCTATAGCTTCATTATAAGTCCATGTGCCATGACTCTCTATATTGGCTTCATCGATGACATAGAGTCCATATTCATCGCAAAGTTCATACCAGAAGGAATCGTTGGGGTAATGGGATGTACGAACAGCATTGAAATTATATTGCTTTAAAAATTGAACATCCCAGAGCATCTCTTCCTTTGTAATGGCTCTGCCATGATAACAACTAAATTCATGGCGATTAACTCCTTTAAATACAATTCTTTTTCCATTGATATGCATAATCTTATTTATAATTTCAAATTTTCTAATTCCAACCTTTTGAGGTATAACTTCAATAATTTCATCTGTTTGAAGATCTATAACATAAATATACATTTGATATAGATAGGGATTTTCTGCACTCCAAAGATGAGCATTGTTTATAGGTAAGGAGAGAACCACTTCTTCCTTTTCCTCCGTAAGACCTTCTGCTGCTTCTCCTACTTTCCTGTCTTCTTGATCAAATAGTTCCATAGAAATTTTAACTGCCGTTTTTTCAGTGTATTGAAGTTGAAAGGTGCTTTGTACAACAGCATTTGTATATTTTTCATCTAGATCTGTTGTAATAAATAAGTCTCGAATATGAACCTTCGGTACCGTGTACAGGTATACATCACGAAAGATCCCGGATAAACGCCAGAAATCTTGGTCTTCTAACCAGCTGCCACTACACCATTTGTAAACTTCTACAGCTATTTTATTTTCTCCTTCTTGAAGGAAAGAGGTAATATCAAAATCAGCTGGAGTGAAAGTATCCTCACTATAGCCTACAAGCTGACCATTGATCCAAAGATAGAAGGCTGACTCTACTCCTTGGAATGAAATGTATACCGGTCCACCCTTCCAGCTCTGAGGTACATTGAAATAACGAATGTAAGAACCAACTGGATTTTTCTCTGTAGGAATTTGAGGTGGAACAATATCTTCATGTCCATCCCATGGATACATGCTATTGACATAATGAGGTTGGTCATACCCCTGTAACTGGATATGGGCTGGCACTTGAATGCTATCCCATCCTGATGCATCATAGTCTTCTTCATAAAAATTGATGATTCTACTTTGAGGATTTTTTGCAAAGCTAAATTTCCATATCCCATTTAAACTTTTTCTATCACTCATATTTCCTTTCACTTTTGCCTCTTGTAGGTTACGATAATAAAGATGATCTGAATGTGCTTCTAAACGATTAACTGCATATATTTCTGGATTAGTCAAAAATTCTAAGTTTGACCCAAGATACTGCTTTCCCATACTGATCTCCCCTTTGCATTACTCGTATTATCTTCCTATAAACCTATAGTATATCATGTTTACAAGGCAAAAACCACCAATTCATCTCTTATCTAAAATCTTACTTTAGCTTTTTCTTCATTAGACTCCTTCTGTTGTTTTTTGTTACCAAAATATTGTTTTAGTTTTTATTAAACCTATTTACACACTTGAAAAAAAGTAGTATACTATTGTAAAGTAAAACTTTTAAAACAAAGGTGTGATCTTATGAGAGAGTTTTTGGATTTAGATGAAGTTTTAGATTTTTGTAAAGCACTCAGTAGCCCAATTCGAATGGAAATTATTAAAATCTTAAAAGAAAATCGTATGCTAAATTTAAATGAGTTAGCAACAGCTTTAAATGTAACCAATGGAGCTATTACATCTCATATTAAAATTCTAGACCAAGCTGGTCTTATTGAAGTAGAACATTCTGCTGGTATACGGGGGATACAAAAGAATTGTATTCTAAAGGAAACTAAGTTTTTAATTAATCTTGCTGATGAATATTCTAGAAATAATACTTATCAAGTAGAATTACCAGTAGGTTCTTATAATGATTTTTCCGTCTGGCCTACTTGCGGCTTAGCTACAAAATCTCAACTCATTGGAGAAGTTGATGATAAAAGATATTTTGATGATCCACTACGTCGGGAAGCTGCTATTTTATGGTTTTCTAAAGGTCATATTTCCTATCGAATTCCCAACTATCTAAAACCACAAAGTAAAATAGAAGAACTCCAAGTTTCCTTTGAAATTTCTTCTGAGGCCCCTGGTATTTGCGAGGATTATCCTAGTGATATTCAGTTTTATTTAAACGATGTATACCTTGGGTACTGGACAAGCCCTGGGGATTTTGGCGAAGTGAAGGGATTGTACACACCAGAATGGTGGTTTCCTAATTGGAATCAATATGGCCTTTTAAAAATGATCACAATCTCTAAAGATGGGGTTTACTTAGATGGTAGAAAAATTTCTGATGTTACCATTGATTCTTTTCATTTAGATCATGAAAGTGATTTAGTCTTTCGATTTGCCGTAGACGAAAAATCAGAAAATGTAGGCGGCTTAACTTTATTTGGCAAAGGCTTTGGAAATTATAATCAAGATATTAACGCACGAATTATTTATTATTAAAACCCAAGTTGGCACAAAGCCTAACTTGGGTTTTTTGCAACAGCACTACCCCAGATGGCGGTGCCGTCTTTTTCATTTAAAGCAGTAAAAGTCATAACCATATATTTATTATTTGTGTCATATTGCTGAAGAAAAAAACCTTTATAAGCTTTATTATCTAAGTAGATAATTATTTTATTTCCTTCTTTTAATTCCCAGGTTCCTGTTCTGCTCCCCACTACCCTTCCATCTTCTTGCAGCTTTATTGTTGTAGAAAGATGAATTTCTGCTGAAATATCTCTTCCATGATCAATCAACTTATATTCCCCTATTACCTCTTCCTCTGTATAAGTATCTAATATTTCTCCTGCATATCGATAAGGAGCAATAACAGGCCACCCATCTTCATTCATAAACATTTGGTGAACCCGTACTTGATGGGCTTCTCCCTTCATAGCAAAGCGAGTGTGAAATATTAAGTAATATCTACCTGTATCCTCATCATAGTAGGCTGAGTTATGGCCGGGAGATCGATAACCTTCTGTCATAAC
>JAAZLH010000102.1 GCA_012799415.1 Candidatus Epulonipiscium sp.
ACTTAATTTCCGCTTTCTTTTCAAGCCACTGGGCACATTCCTTGGCTATGGCCGCCTGTTTCATTTCATTTCTAAGCTTTATTTCAAATTCATTGCCAGACATCTTTTTCTCGGGGTTACACTCTATGTAATATTCCCGAATAAGCTCTTGGTCCTTATGTACAAAAGTAGGCTCGGTAAAGATAAACCTCATGTTGTCTATCTTACTGAGCTCTTTTTTGAGTTCTGCATAAGCGTAGATTGTAAAGTAAGCTGATATAACTGATAACTTGGAACCCTTATTTAGTTCCTCTTTTAGTTCATCTACGACCCTATATTTTTTATTGTCTAAAACCTTAGGTGGCTTCATATCATCAATCCTCCAACATTATTTTATCTGCCCCTCTATTCTGTTGGCTGTTTCTTTGTTTTCCTTCTATCTGCAGGTTTCTGTGCATCCTTGGGTATGACCCAGACATCACTTAGTTTAAATGCTCCTTGTATCCTGCCTTCCTCGCAAAGTACCTGCACTCTCCGTCTTGAAATATCCCACTTCTCAGCTACTGCCTTTGCCGATAAAAATTCCATTTCAAATACCTCCAATATAAGAAATCTGTTAATTTATTATATACCACTGTGCGAACAATAACAAGAATTATTCTACTTTTCTTCCATTTCATTGTAAGATAAGTAGATAAAGATCTCTCAAGGTCCCACAAAAAACTCCCTCAAATCTAAACTTGAGGGAACATAAAACATACCTATCTATTTACTTAAAACCTTATTAACCCTTTTGCAATTCCGCTATTCAACACAACACACTTAGCCATAGTCTGCAGCCAATCAGACTTCGTTTGCACTCGTCTTCATGGAGCATTTAATGCTGAATCTAATAATCCATCATCTCTAATTCCATCACTGCCACCTGTTTGTTCTATTAGCATACTGTGAATTTTAATTACTTGCTCCTTACTAAGTCTTATCATTTTGCTAGTTCCTCAAAGGCTTTTATATGTCTGGATAAAATATTTTTAGCTACATCTTCTACTTCCATATCGTCAACTAACTCTTCTTTATCCAATTGGCTATACTCTATCAATACATATCGTGGCTTATTGTTTTTTAGTATTACTGCTGCACCATTTTCATCCACCATTCTTGCTATTTTTGAAAAGTTTTGATTAGCTTCTGATATTGAAACTAAATTTTTTATATTAATATTCATAAAATCATCTCCTATCCATTAATATTATACCCTATTAGTTAGGATAAATTCAACCTAAACTTATTGTTATCAATAATAATTATTTATTTTCCCAAAGCATTCTTTGACTAAGTCTTTATACCTAAATCTATCCAGATTAGCTTTTAAATTCGAACAAATGCATCCACATTTATTCCATTTTTATTATATAAAAACGTCCATTTTTCATAAGCATTATAGGTAATATTAAAGTTTTTATACATATCTTCGATAGACGAATTTCCTGACTCAATCTCTTTCAAAATTTCATACTTTTATTCCTTCGAATATATAGATCTTTTAGACATAAAAATACTCCCTTCATGATATCAGGTTTTTATTTATTCAATCTGTCTACCA
>JAAZLH010000103.1 GCA_012799415.1 Candidatus Epulonipiscium sp.
AAAAAGATCCCTTCAATGAGTACGTTAGCTTCTTCAATACCTGCTAAGGCTCTTGCTTCTTTTTCAGGCAGAACATCAAGATAGACTTCTTGTACAGTAGGTTTCACTTTTTTCTCAGTTAGATACTTTTCAAAGCTGTATTCCGATTGTAATAAACCTTCACAAATAGCTTGAGCAGTCTTTTTGGAACAGAGATCTTTGAATTTAGGCACAGTAATACCAGCAGTTTCTGCTTTTAGCTTCATGAGTTCTTGGCCTACTTTATAAAAAGCTTTTCTCAAAGATTCAAATGTAATTTTTTCTTTCTCACCCAATCCAACAAGTATCTTATGATTTCCATCATAGGAGAAATCAGAAAAAATTTCACCACTATTACCTTTAAAAAGCTCTTTTTCTTTTAAATAGCTATATAATTCTGGAGCTTTTTCTAGATTTTCATCTCCTTTATAAGCTAGGATGACTTCTACTTGCCCGCCTTTACCAATTATAATATTCATAAAAACACCTCATTCTATTGCTATGTAGCAATCTGTATTTTGAATTAGGAAAGTTCGTCTTGCTTGCAAGGGACCAAACTTTTCTTATAATAATTATTATAGCATATAGATACCCAACCTCATAGTCTAAACTTAGGATAAATTTAGACTATGGCTTACAATTCTAACGCTTCCATTTCTTAAAGTGGAGATGGATTTGCAGTCCTCTTGATCATATTTTGGCAGAGCACATTAAGGTTTAGGTACGTTTTCAAATTTATGAAAATAGCTTATAATATAATACAGACTAAAAAATAAACAAATAGGACAATAGAGTGAGGTAATAAAATGATTAATTTTAAAAAAATAGAGATTACAGATAAGAAATGGATAGATCCATTGATTATGGCATCTGATTTAAGTGGTTGTCATCAAAATTTTACGAACTTATTAATTTGGGCTAAAGTGCATCATACACGGGTTGCCCAAATAGATAATTATTTAGTGGTAAAGACAGGAGCAGAGTTTAATAACCAAGGATATTTTTATCCAGCAGGAAGTGGAGATATCAAACCTGTTTTAGAAAAAATGAAAGCTGATGCAAAGGCTGATAATCATCCTTTTATACTGAATGGAGTATCTCCTGAGAATATTAAGGTCTTAGATAAACTTTATCCTGGGAAATTTAAATATGAGGAGATTCGAGGCAATTTTGATTACGTTTATTTGCTAGATAAGATGGTTTCATTGTCTGGAAAAAAGTTAAGTGCAAAGAGAAATCATAATAACTCTTTTAAGAAAAATCACAGTTGGAGTTTTGAATTGATCACAGAGGAAAATCTAGATGAATGTTGGCAAATGAATGAAGAATGGTGCAAAGAAGCAGGTTGTCATGAAGATCCAGATCTTAAAAAAGAGGCTTGTGCCAGTCGTCAATCTTTTAAATATTTTGTGGAATTAGAGCTTGAGGGTGGCCTTCTTCGCTCTAATGGTAAAATCATTGCTTATACGATGGGAGAACGGTTAAATTCGGATACCTATGTGATTCATATCGAAAAGGCATTTAGAGGTATTCAAGGAGCCTATTCTATGATAAATCGAGAATTTGCCGCTATAGTCCAAGAAAGATATCCGGATATTGTGTATATTAACCGAGAAGAAGATATGGATGAAGAGGGTTTAAGAAAGGCGAAGATGTCTTATTATCCTGATAAAATGGAGGAAAAATATATAGCTAAATTTCAAGGTTAATAAAAGATATGTGTATCCAGTAAGAGTGAGAGAATACTTTGACATAGAAAAGGATGGTGATACGGATGATAGAGATTAGATTTGCAGAAGAAAAAGATATTTTTGCACTTAAAGAAATTTGGAAGCTTTGTTTTCAGGATAAGGATGAGTATATCGATTTTTTCTTTGTCCATCAGTACGAGAAGGGGAAAACTCTTGTATTGTGTTACGACGGTGAAGTAGCGACTATGCTAACTATGATTTCAGTAGAATTAGTGCTTCCTTATGGGCAAAGGATTTCATCTACAATGCTTTATGCAATTGCAACTCACCCTCGTTATCAAGGTAAAAGATTTTCAACTCAACTAATGGATTATGCTAAGAAATATATATGGGATCACAAGGAAGGAATGACTATTTTGGTACCTGGCTCAGAAAGTTTGTTTTCTTTCTATAAAAAACGAGGGTACCAAACAAGTTTTTATCTAAAAGAGTCAATTTTAACTTGGGGTGAAATGAAAGAATGGAGCATGCAGAGCAAAAATGTAAGCAATTGTGTAATGACTGTGGCTACGGCCAAAGATTATAATCAGCTACGAAATCAGTTGCTAAAGGAACGGTTATATGTAAAATATGAAAATAAGGAAATAGAATATCAAAAAAACTTATGTAAACAATCGGGGGCAGATATTTACTATATGGATCTAAGAGATGTTCAGGGCTGTGCTGCTATAGAGCGAATCAGCCCTGAAAAAGTAATAATTAAAGAATTATTATTGCCTGAGGATCTAGTAATAGAAGGAATGATTCAAATTGTAAATAGATTTCCGGCTAAGGAATATATTGTTCGATTGCCTGCAGATATTGGAATCCCTTTTAAGGGGACAAAGAAAGCCTTTGGGATGAGCCATATTCCGGAAGGCATAAATCTAGATATGACCTCAGAAAGTTTAGGATATTTAGGATTTGCCTATGATTAATTTTGAGTTGCAATATAACGGGCAGCTTTTTGTACTGCATCTTGATGAACCTTTTGTACAACATTGGTTCCATGGGTACGGCTATTTAGAAAATGAATATCCATATGCCCATCAATGCCATTATTTTTAATCAAATCTAAATTTGTTCCTCGCCCATAGCCGCCACTACGATTGTTGACTGTTGCAAGTCCAGGAGCTGAGTCTACACCGGCGTGGGGCATGGCCGTCATAGATCCAGCAATCTTATGCCCGCCAATAGATACGACAACGGCTCTTCGTTCCCAGCTAAACCCATTCCAAATTGATTTAATAACTTCTGTATCTTGTTTTGTTAGTGATTCAATATCTGCATGGTTGGTGCCAAAGGTACGGCGGACATAAAAGCTTTTGCCCGTATCTACATCAGTAACGAGGGCATCAGCGCCACGTGGGAAAATATATTGTACCTTGGTCCACCAATCTAAGGCTCCTTGGGTAGTAGTTGGAGTAGCAGTAGGAGAAGAAGTTCCAAAGAGAGCTGTCGTTGTTTGGGGGCCAACGATGCCATCTACTTTCAATCCTTTTGCAGCTTGAAATTGACGTACGGCATCAGTAGTAATATGACCAAAGTAACCTGTTGCCGTATGATATTTAAAATAACCTTGTTTTTTAAGTTCAGATTGAATATTAACAACCTCTTGCCCACGACTTCCTTGCCGAAGTAAAGCAGCTTGGGCACTGAGAGGTGACCATAGTAAAGTAGAAGCAAGTGTTAAAGCGGTGATTTTTTTAATTATTTTATTTTGCATAAGTAAGTCCTCCTGATGTTTTAAGATTACATAATAAGTTTACCATCTTATAATATTACAAAACTATTAAATTGTCTAGTGTTATTTTATATTTTTGTAACAATTTGAGGCGAA
>JAAZLH010000104.1 GCA_012799415.1 Candidatus Epulonipiscium sp.
CATTTCTCTTTTCATCTTTTTGTAATTCATCTAAATGTTGGCTTTTAGATTCGAATTCTTTTAAGTTTCCTTAAGGGGTATTATATTTTATGGTGGCCTGGTTTTCAATTATTAAGGTGGCCTACTTCTAGCTTAGCATAAACAACTTCATTATAAGGAATTAGAAAAGGGAGTATTTGAAATTCTTAAGGGTAAGTTTCATATAGATAAGGCAGAAAAGAAAAAACTTCTTGATGAGCAAAAGGAACTTTATGATAAGAGTGACCAGCTACTAAAAAAGAAAAGGATAGAATTTGAGAATTATAAGTTTGGTAAAATTTCAAGAGAAGACTTTGTAGAAATAAAAAATCAGTTACAAGAGTCTGGTGAAGAAAATAAAAAACGTATAGAAGCTATTGATAAGGAACTTAAGGAAAGTGGAAGCATAGAAAACCTTACTGAAGATATTGTTGGGAAGCATATCAAAACAATTTATATTTTTGGAAAAGGTATAGAAAGAATAGAATATCAATAGTACAATAGGAGGAGATCCGCTATTAGGGTCTCCTTCTACATAAATATTTATAAGACAAAATTATCATTTGTTTGATATTATAGGGGTAGTACTACAGTGAAGAGATTTAAGATTGTGGAATTAAAAGGAGGATAATTATGGTCATATCAAATTTAAAAGCTGTTTTACCTTATAATGTCAAAAAAGTATGGGATGTTGTAACAGATATTGGGAATTACAAGTGGAGAAGTGACATAGATAAAATTGAAATTATAGATAAGGATAAATTTGTAGAGTATACAAAGAACAATTATAAAACAGACTTTTATGTCAAAGAAAAAATACAATATAAGTGTTGGAAATTTGAGATGGAAAATGATAATCTAAGCGGGCAATGGGTGGGCTTATTTATAGAAAAGGAAGATAAAACTATAATAGATTTTACTGAAAATATTGTAAGAAAAAAGCCAGTGCTAAAAATATTACTCAAGTTATATCTAAAAAAACAACAAAAATTATATTTAAGGGATTTAAAAAAAGAATTGAGGAAGAGGGAATGAAAAGTCAAGAAATTATAAGAGAACTTAAAAAACTATCTTCGGATAAACATAAAGCTAATGTAGTAAGAATGGGAATACCAGCAGATACTAGTCTAGGTGTGTCCATAGCGAATCTAAGAAAACTTGCAAAAGAAATTAAAAAATCTAATAGCTTAGCTTACCAACTATGGAATACTGGATATCATGAAGCAAAATTATTGGCAGTATTAATATTTGAAAAAGACCCTATAGATATAAAAGATGTAGAAAAACTTATGAATAGTGTAATTTCATGGGATTTATGTGATCATTTATGTAAGAATCTAATCATTAAACAACCCTACTACAATAAACTTATATTGAGCTGGATAAATTCATCACATACATATAAAAAACGTGCCTCTTTTGTTCTTATGGCTTCTTCTTTAATACATGATAAAGATCTCCTTGATTCTAAAATTGATGAGTATCTAGATTTGATTTATGAATACTCCAAAGATGATCATGAACATGTAAAAAAATCAATTTCTTGGGCATTGAGGGAAATTGGTAAGAAAAATTTTACCTATAATGAAAAAGCACTTATTCTAGCCTATGAACTTAAAGCTACAGGAGATAAAAATCAGGTATGGATTGGAAAGTCAGTAATTAAAGAGTTGGAAAAGGTAGTGAAAATAAGCGAAAGAAAAAGGCTTATATCTACAGATAGAAAAATGGGTAAAATTGATTAGGTGAATAGTGAAAAGAGTGTAGGTTTTATAAAAAACTTGTATCATAGCCTCGACAGGATAGGGGGAGCGTGTCATAATTTAGAGTAATTTTATTATGCATTTCTATGAGTAAAGGAATCATTGGATATGCCTTATATAAGAAAATAATATTTATGATAATGGTATTATTAGGAGCTACTTTGATACTTGTGATGTGATAAAATTCAATCAATATAGATGGAGGAGAAAAAATGTATGGAGCAATATTAGAAAAAGGAGAAGAATATTATACTTATTTATATAAAATCTTTACTGGAATAAATATGGTGCAAAAAGACTATAA